>JAZNDB010000039.1:0-6784 GCA_045587845.1 Faecousia sp. | reverse complement strand
CCGCAAACTGATTTCGAGTCAGCCCCGTTATGACCACTTCGATACGTCTCCATCCTAAGCAACTGCTATATTGTAGCAGGCAGTTCCTAAAAAATCAAGGGTTAGTCTTTCTTTCGGGCAAGTTCCAAAACAGCGTCCATTTTTTGCATCATTCCGAAATAATTCTCCCGTCTGTGGGGCAAAAGACAGTTGGAGCAGTCCTTAATGCCATACTCCGTATAGGTAAAGTTGCCGCCGCATTTGTCCCCTAATGCATACAGTGGGCAATAGCAGAACAGACAACTGAATTTATCCTCGTCCATTCCATTATGACAGGGGAAATATTCACATTCCTTATTCTGAAAAAAATCGTAGTGGGGCATATTGGCTACCTCCCTGCACTGAAAGAATTGACTGCTTGGCATATTTATTATATAATATCCACTGGATTACGTCAAGAAAGAGGTGCTCCTTGTGGCATTTATTGTGCAGCTAATCGGCTTCTTAGGACTTGGTATGAGCGTCGGCGCTTTCCAGTTTAAGAAGCACGGACAGATTATTTTTTGCAAAATCATCTCCGCCCTGTGCTTTTCCCTGCACTATGCGCTGCTGGGCGCCTGGTCCGGCGCAGTATTGGAACTGATATCCGCCATCCGTGATGTTATTTTCCGCAGGCAGGTTAAGAAAAACGTCTCCACACTCCCCACCATTATCGGCTTTGGCATCTTTGTTGTTGCCACCGGTGTGTTCACCTTTAACGGCTGGCTGAGCCTCCTGCCCGTTGCCTGCAAACTGCTGACCACCGTTTCCTACGGTATGAAAAACGAAAAATTGCTGCGGCGAATTACAATGCCGTCCAGTTTTCTGTGGATCGTTTACAATTACTCCATCGGCTCCATTTCCGGTATGGTAACCGATTGTTTGAATCTGGCTTCTATTTTGATTGCTATGTATAAATTCGATTTCAAAGGCGCTCAGAAGACTGTCCAGGGATAATGAGCCGGCGGCTCTAACACAAACTCCATCGGCTCACCTGTTTTGGGATGGCGGAACGCCAGGCGGTAAGACCAAAGGGCAATCTCACAATCGTCCTCCAATGCGCTGTATTTCCGTTCCCCCACCAAAGGAAACCCCCGTGATGCAAATTGCACCCGAATCTGGTGGGTACGACCGGTTTGCAACTGGATTCGCACCCGACTCATTGTCTCTGTTTTGGCAAGCACCTGATAGGTGAGAATTGCTTCCTGGACACCCTTTGCCGGCTCTGTGGTAACCATCGTCATTTTGCGGGCTTTATCCCGCAGGAGCAGGTCGCGGAGTTCTCCGGCATCTTGTTCCGGCGCGCCGTGGAGAACCGCAAGGTATTCCTTTTGGAATTGGTCTTCCCGAATTTGGCGGGACAATTCTGATGCAGAATCAGCATTTCTTGCCAGCACCATAAGTCCGGACACCACCCGGTCAAGGCGGTGAACGGTGCGAACGTCCTCTGTACCCAGCGCCTGTCGCACCAGCTCCGGCATTCCCCCAGGCTCATCGGTGGACAGCACCCGGGGCGGCTTGACGCACACTACGATATCCTTATCCTGATAAATCAGCTCCATAACGCACCCCCTGTTCTTTTTGTTATGGTAGCAAAAATCCTATTGTTTTTCAACCCAAAAGGAGGGTTTCTATGAAAATCGTTATTTTAGACGGCCACGCGGTAAATCCCGGAGATTTAAGCTGGGATTGCTTCAAGGAATTTGGAGATGTGACGGTCTATGAATTCACCGAAGAACATCAGATTTTGGAGCGAATTGGCAATGCAGAAATCGTCTTGACCAACAAGACACCGCTGACAGAGGAAACGTTTACCCTTTGTCCTAACATTCGGCTGGTATGTGTATTGGCTACCGGCTACAATGTGGTGGATTGCGATGCCGCCTGCAGGCGAAATATTCCTGTGTGCAACGTGCCGGATTACGGAACGGCTGCCGTGGCGCAATTTACGTTTTCACTGCTTTTGGAAATCTGCAATGCCGTTGGGCATCACAACGATGCCGTTCACCGCGGCGACTGGCAGAACAGCCCCTATTTCTGCTTCTGGAACACACCCCAAATGGAGTTAGCCGGCAAGACCTTAGGTATTATCGGTTTTGGGCGGATTGGCAGAGCTGTGGGAAGAATTGCCAGGGCGATGGGTATGGAAGTGCTTGCCTATAATCGCAGCCGTCACCCGGAGGGCACGTCTATTGCAAAGTATGTGGACTTGGACACCCTGCTTTCCTGTTCGGATATCCTATCTCTCCACTGTCCTCTGACAAAAGAAAACGCCGGTCTTATCAATTCTGAAACCATTGCCAAAATGAAAGACGGCGCGATTCTTCTGAACACCGCAAGAGGCGGCCTGCTGAACGAACAGGACGTAGCCGATGCCCTGCGGTCTGGTAAACTTCGATATACAGCAGTGGATGTGGTCTCCACAGAGCCCATCAGCCCCAACAACCCTCTGCTGACTGCGCCAAACTGCATCATTACACCCCATATGGCTTGGGCGCCTATTGAAGCAAGACAGCGGATTTTGGATTGCACCGCCCGCAGCATTCAAGGCTTCCTAAACGGAAATCCCGTCAATACCGTAAATTAAAAAAACTGTGTGCAGGAAAATCTTGGAAAAATCTTGCACACAGTTTTTTATTATTTGGACAACCGGAACACGCGAACACAATGGGGCGCCACCGTCACATCGATGACCCCACGCTTTCCAAGGTCCTCTTTCGCCCACACGTCCCGAACGTGCAGTTCCTCCTCCAGAGGAATCTGCGCCTCCAGCGCTTCATCGTCGGAGTTGAACACAGCAATGGCCTTGTCGCCGTTTTCCAAGTTTCTCACATAGGCGATGGCATCTTTGCCTTCAAATACCATAAGTTCCTTGGGAAAATCGCAGACGGAATCCTGATTCAGCGCAATAATTTCCTCGTTGCAGATCATATTCATCTCAAATTCCGTCAATTTTTCCAGCTCACAACTCAACTGAATGGGAGAAATAAAGAAAGCCCGCATAGTGTAAGAGAACAATTCTTCCTCATCCGTAAGCGGTGTTCTCACCAGTTCCTTATTGATTACGCCGATTTCCAGCATATCCAAATCGTAGAAGTGTCCCGGAATAATCTTGTCTTCCCAGGGCTTTGTGCTCTTCAACCGCTTCTTCACATCATTCCAATCCTGAATGGCATCTCTATGGCTGCGGAAGGAGCAGCAATTTGCCTGCCAGTATAGGTAGAGCATAGGATCTGCGCGGACAGTCACGCAGAAAGAGATATCCCGTTTGGCTTTCAACAGTTCCTGCTTCATCAGATCCGCAAGGTAGGTGTCTGTGGGATTCCAGTCATATTTTAAGTAGTCAAAACCCCACTCGTCCCACTGGCGGACATTGTTGCCCTCGTAGTGCTCCTTGCCTACGCCATCTCTGCGCGGGCAGAAGCGAATGTCACGTTCACCCTGGGTGCAACCGGGAATCCGCTTGGGCCATTTGGAGCCCAACGCTGCGCTCATCGGTGTGGAGTACATACCGCACTTAAAGCCTAACGCGTGGATATCGTCACACATCTGCTTCATATCCGGGAATCTTTCATCCGGCATAACCGCATAGTGCTTGCCGCCGTACTCCTTCTGCCAGCCGGAGTCCAGATTGATATAGTTATAGCCATACTCTGCAATGCCGGAATCACTTATATATTTGGCAACATCCACCACCAGATCCTGGGTGATGTTCCATATGAAGGCATTCCAGGTGGTAAAGCCCATCAAAGGCGTGCGCAGGGCATTGTCGGGATAGGAGGTAAGCTTCACCTGCTTTTCAGTCTTTCCCAAAGGATTTTCCGCAGTAACCGTAATTTCAAATTCCCCATCGGCAGGCACGACGCCCTTGATCATACCGTTTTCAAAGGTGAGTCCCTCCGGTAAATTGGAAACAGATACCTGCACCGGCCGCTGGCCGATGACTGGGATTCTGTAAAGAGCCTCCTTGCCTGTGGTTATGCCGTAGACGCTGGGCATATTGATTTTGGGCTTGCCTTCAAATGTCGTCGCTTTTGCAATTTTAACAGCCATTTTATATCCTCCTGATTACAAAGTGATGTATTTGATCAAATTCTGATAGTATTCTGCAAAACCCAAGTCGTTGGGGTGTAGTCTCAAATCTGCGTAGAACCGTTCCTCGTGGGGAACATAGTCTATGGCCGGCAGGAATGTGATATTGGTATACTTCTCCGTAGCCGCCTGAATAATCTTCGGTATATCGTAAAAGTTACCGGCTTTTGACGGTTCTATGCTATCTTTTCGCCAGATGGGTGACAGGGCGTATATGTTTGTATTGGGATAGGTTGCCGCTAAATTTTGATAAAAGGCATTACAATCTGCCGTCAATTCTTCTTTAGTGGACCAGGTCCAGTTATTGGTGCCGTAGCCAACCACGATCACATCCGGGTCGAAAGACTCTTTGGCCTTGGCCAGTTCCGGGAAGAATCGATCACCACCGATGGCTTTGTTAAATTCCTCCGCATTCAGATAATCGGCCAGCCTGGTCATATGCTTGTTGGAAGGGTGAAGGGAATCGTAACCCTGGGTGATAGAGTCACCGAAACAGAGAAGTTTATACTTAGGCTTGATGCCCTCCAGCATTGCGCCATCGTCCAAAATCATTTTCTGCAGAACGGTTTTTGCAGACCAGGGAAAAAGGATTTTAACCTCCTTTATCCCAACGCCCAGGTCAAAAGTTCCCGAAAACTGACCGAAGGGGAATTGGCCAACAGTATACACCGGAGGCAGGTCATTTTCATCATAATTGCAGATAGAGCCAATCAACCGGTCATCCACCAGCACATCCATAGCGAAATAATTTCTGTTATTTCCTTTCAATGCTTCAATGCTTAACTGTAACCTGGTGCTGTCGGTTTTGAATCGCATTTGCACGCCGGAGGTGCTCCAGGTGTTTCTATGCAAGCCGCTATCCCGGTGGGCTTCGTACAGTTCTTCCTGTTCTTTGGTGAAACGAAAGAAATGGAAGCCATCCTCTTCCCGGGTAATGCGAACCGCACCGTTCGTAATTGACTTGATTTGATTGAAATTCAATTCCATTTTTATCACCTTTTCCCTATTGTAACACTGCATAATGTATTTGAAAATAACCCTTATTCGCTCTTCTTTTCGATTTTTCTTACGATCTCGTCACCAACCTGGCTTGTGGTGTTATGACCGCCCAGGTCTGCGGTGAGTACCTTTTTCTCGCAAAGCACCTCTTCTATACAGTCGATCAGAAGTTTGCCCCAATCCGTATAGCCGAAAAAGTCCAGCATCTGACTTGCAGACCATACGGTTGCCAGCGGGTTTGCCTTGCCCTGACCTGCGATGTCGGGCGCAGAACCGTGAATTGGCTCAAACATTGAGGGGAACTTTTTTTCGGGGTTGATATTGGCGCCTGCCGCAAGACCCATACCGCCTGTGATTGCAGCACCGAGATCTGTTAAAATATCGCCAAAAAGGTTTGATGTTACCACGATTTCAAAGCGTTTGGGATCTTTTACCATAAACATACTTGCCGCATCAGCAAGGTACGAATAGGTTTTTACTTCGGGGTATTCTTTGCCCACTTCTGCAAAAACCTGGTCCCAGAATACCATCGAGTAGTTGAGTGCATTTCCCTTACTTACGCTGGTTAATGTTTTACCCTCTTTTTTAGCAAGCTCATAGGCATAGCGGATAATGCGCTCACAACCCACTCTCGAAAACACACCGTCCTGAATGACAACCTCATTGGGCTTCCCCTTAAACAGCCAGCTGCCACTGCCTGCATACTCCCCTTCACTGTTTTCGCGGATAAACACCATATCAATGTCTTGTTCGTTCTTATCCTTGATCGGACAGGGAGCGCCTTTTAATAGCTTGACAGGACGCAAATTGACATACTGATCGAATTTTTTACGAATTATAAGCAGAAGCTCCCACAGGGATATGTGATCGGGCACACCGGGCGCGCCCACCGCGCCAAGAAAAATCGCATCGAATTTTGACAGTGTTTCGATACCGTCATCCGCCATCATTTTCCCGTGCTCGAGATAATATTCACAGCCCCACGGAAACTCTGTAAAGTCAAACACAAAACTGCCGTCAAGCTCTGCCACCTTATTTAACACCTTGATGCCTTCTGCAATCACTTCCGGTCCGATGCCGTCACCACCGATAACCGCTATTTTGTATTTTTTCATCGTTTTTCTCCTAAAAAAGTATTGTTATTATCATTATAAAAAAGTATAATGTATTTGTAAAATATATTTTTCATTTTGATTAATAGTTTAAAACTATAGGAGGCTGTTATTATGACACTGGATCAGTTGCGATATTTTCAGGCTGTATGCAATTTGGGAAGCGTTATACGCGCATCTGAGTTTTTAAGGATCTCCCAGCCGTCAGTTTCGGGGGCGATAATCAACCTTGAAAAAGAATTTGACACCCAATTATTTGCGCGGCAGAACAAAAGAATGGTCCTCACCAAAGAAGGTAACACACTTTTAGAACTGGCAAACAATTTGCTAAAAATGGCAGACACTACCGTTAAAACGATGGAAGCCTTAAGTGATAATCATTTTTTAACGCTTGGGGTGCCTCCTATGCTGAGTTCCTTTATTCTGCCGATTATTTACGGAAAATTTCTACAGCAGTATCCTGATTTCAAAATCAGCATTGTAGAAAGCGACAGAAGTGGACTTATACGATTGGTTAACGAAAACAAAATCAATATGGCGATTTTGCCCCACGAGTCTCCCTT
>JAZNDB010000038.1:0-2392 GCA_045587845.1 Faecousia sp. | reverse complement strand
GGCGCAATCTGTTCCCATCGACAATTAATTTGGCATCCCAGTGTTTTACCATCCGTTCAATTGCCGCATAAAAATCCTTTAATTCTTGCGTTGTGGACGGTTGGGGAAGCCGCAGGGTGATAGTTTTTTTCTCTAATGGATTCCAAATAACACTAAAACCACGACCGATACTTTGAGGATTATAGGCAATAAATTCACTTTCTCCAAGTTCGCCCTCGTTCAGCTTGTCATTAACAAAATTACCATAATGTAAGTTATCTCCTAAAATCACTTCGAGGGGCATTGTCTTGCTGCCAAATAATTTTTGCTTTATTATCACATCAATAGCCATAAAAAATTCCTCCTATAACAAGTTGTGCTAACGATTTCTAATTTTGCCTTTTATATAGTATAGCAGAAAAGTTTGGATTTTTCAATGGAATTCACCTAAAAACTGCATATTTCCACAGCTTTTTGGTATGCGTGATTTGCGTATAGCTTGTGTATAAGAAAATGATGCTCTGTCTTAATCTGTTCACTTGAATAGATTATCTGCCGCTCGGTTGCCGAATTGTCCTTGGGTGCTATAAGCCATTATTAATTATAGTACAGGCAGAGGAATACAGGAGACGGACAGAGTGAAAAACCAAACCAGCCGCGATACCGTGTTCGCTGCACTAAAGCTCATTGAGCAGCTTTACATTGACGGTCAGATTTCCCGCAAGGAACTGCTGGGCATTGTTTACCAGAACACCACAATGCCAGAATACGAAGAGTTCGTTGCCAAGCTCGCCGACAAGGAAGCTGCCTAACACACCATTACACAACATACTAACCGAAAGGAACTACACAAATGGGAACTACTAAGAAAATCCGCGTGGTATTTTACGCCCGCGTATCCACTGAGCATGAAGCTCAAATCAATGCCTTTGAAAACCAGATTGAATGGTACAAGGCAGAACTGCTGCGCCACCCCGAATGGGAATTGGTAAATATCTACTCCGACAAGGGAGTAACCGGAACCAGTGTTAAGAAGCGCGAAGGCTTTATGCAAATGTATGCCGACGCACACCTTGGACAGTTCGACAAGATTGTAACCCGCGAACTGTCCCGATTCGCCCGAAATGTGGAGGAGGCATACGAGTACCACAGAAAGTTCGAACAACTTGGGGTAAGTATTCTTTTCCTGAATGACGGTATCGATACAGCCAAGCCAGAAAATATGACTGTCTCATTTGCTGTTATGGCAGCGCTGGCGCAAGAGGAAAGCCGCAAGGTATCTACACGCGCCAAGGACGGTCAAAAAATCAGCAGAGCCAAAGGTGTATATTACGGAAATGGTAATATTCTGGGATATGACCGTTATGAGAGCAAAGCACCCGGCGAACGCTATAAAACAGTTTGGTATGAAATCAACGAGGAACAGGCTGAGACCGTCCGCATGATTTACGATATGTACCTTTCCGGGATGGGGCTATCTCTTATCAAGGATGAGCTGGAGCGCCGGGGTCGCAAGACGGCACAGGGCAAGACCAAATGGCACGAGAGCAACATATCCAAGGTGCTGAAAAACACCTTTTATTATGGAGTCATTACCTATGGCAAGGAATATGTGGATAGCTATTTGCAACAGAAGCGCCGCAAGAATTACGATGAAAAGAAATTCGAGCACGCTGAAGGTAGGCACGCTCCAATCGTCACCAAGGAAGAATTTGACCGTGTGCAGAATATTATGTCAGCTCGGAGCGTTCCGTTTCAGCAGAGTCGCAAAGGCAAAAAGCCAGCTATTGACGAATGGGCAAAGCTACTCAAGTGCGCCTGTGGTTGCAATGTGACCCGTGCCCACTATTCCGGCGCTGGTGAAAATAAGAAAGTTGCCTATCAGTGCTATGATGTGGCAAGGAACGGCACCCCGGAAAATCGCAAGAAAAAGGGATTGCCCCATGAGGGGTATTGTAATTCCCAGTTTGTCCAGCGCTGGAAGCTGGAGTTTATGGCAAATCACCTGTTCAAGGACTTTTTGCCTGAAAAGGATGCCGTTGTAGACTTGGCAAGCCAGATGCTGGCTAACTATCTGGAAAGCGCCGGAGCAGACAACGACACCAAGACAGCCCTTGCTAAAAAGGAAGCGGAGCTTAATGTCTTGGCGCAACGCAAGCAGCGCAATATGAACTTCCTGCTGGACGGAACATTGGACGCTGTTATGTTCAAGCAGAACGAGGCGCAAATCAGTGCAGACATCGAAGCTGCTCAGGAGGAAATTGCAGCCCTCCGCAAGGAACTGACCGAGAACAACACGCAGGAAGTTCTGGAAGAGCGCATCCGGCGGCTGAGAGCCCTGCTGGCGGATTATGTGTCCGTGGACAGTGAGGACAATATCATCCCCGAACTGGTAGTCACGGCTTTTGTGAAG
>JAZNDB010000037.1:0-4361 GCA_045587845.1 Faecousia sp. | reverse complement strand
CACGTGGGTATACAGGTAGTGGACGTTGTACCAGTTGAAGGGAGCCTTGAACTGAGAATCGGTGGGGCCTGCGAAGAAGTTCAGACAGCCGTCGAAGCCCAGAATGTCGTCAGCCTGCTCGATAACGGGCTTGACAGGAGCAAAGCAAACTTCATCGTCGTAGCCGGTGCCGCCGGTCAGGTCCCGGAGGTACTGGGTAGCATTCTCCATACGGGTGTTGACATAGTGCAGCTCAATGCCGTTTGCCTTTGCGTCCTCTACGGTGTAGATGGAAGCAGCCCGTTCCAGACGCGCTTCGTCAATATCGGTAACCACCAGCAGGCTGGGCTTGCGGTCGCAGTGGATTGCATAGTCGATAGCAGCCAGACCCATAGGGCCAACGGATGCCAACAGCGCCATTTTGCCGCCCTCTTTAATGCCCATCTCGTGGACATAGGAGCCGGCCTTGGTGTGGTACATTGCGTGGAAAGTGCCGATAACACAGCTCAGCGGCTCAGCCAGAGAGCCAAAGTAGTAGGTATCAGACTCGTAGGGCAGCAGGCAGTTCTCCAGCAATGTTTCAATGGGCACATTGCCGTACTGCGCATTGCCGCCGCAGTAGTTGTAGGAGTAGCCGGGCGCCATCTGGCTGCCCTTGTGATAGTGGGCGGGCTGGATCACGAACTTGTCGCCAACCTTATACTTGTGCGCCCAGTTTGCGCCAACCTCTACAATATCACCGCAGAACTCGTGACCCAGAATGGTGGGGTTCTCGTGGCAGTTATCGGGAATACGCTTATGGTCGCCGCCTTCGATGGCTGCCTTGTAGGAAGACATACACAGAGAGTCAGAGACAACGCGGATACGAACATCGTCGGGACCAATTTCGGGCAACTGGACATCGTCCAGACGCAGATCTTTCTTGCCGTAAATTCTAACAGCCTTTGTATTCATAATTCATACCTCCATTAGGTGTTTTTTTCGTGTTCAATGAGCTTCCAGGTGGCATCAATCAAGTTTTGGAACATCGGATTTTCCATCGCCTTGATGATAAAGCTCTGGCGGGGTGTGTTGATATCCTCGCCGGAAATCTGGAACATACCGTACATATCGCACAGGTTGCGCAATCTTTCCAGCTGCGCGGGGGTGTTTCGGGTGGGCATATAGGTGACCGCCTTCACGCCCTCTTCCTTCAGGCATTCAAACACGTCCTCTAAGTAATCGTCCTCAAATTTTTGGGCTTTCTTGTCACCGGTGACGGAATCGCCCACGTCGCCAAGGTAGGCATAGCACAAATATGCGTCCACATCCTTGCACAGCTTTACCATATCCCCGAGCTTGGGACATTCATCGGTGGCATCAATGAAAATTTTGGGAACGAAAGTGCCTTTCAGCATACCCAAAACATCATAGGCATAGAAGGGATATTCCGTGTCCAGCAGAAGTGTCTTCTGCTTTTCGGACAGGCTCATACCCAACGCGGTGAGCTTGTCAATCATCGGTTTCCCTCTGCCAACCTGCTTTTCCAGTGTGAGTGCCAGCGCGTACATCAAATGCCGCTCAGTGACACCGCCGTTTTCCTGCGCCATAGACAGAGGCAGAACGTCCTTGTCATAGTCCAGGGAAACACCCACCAATTCGTTGATTTTTGCAATCATCTTCCGGTTACGGGTATGGCGGGCAGCCTGATAGGGCTTGAAAAACTCTGTGAGGGTGGCAATATGCTTGTGGGGCACACCCTGAATGGTCATATAACTCACACCCACCTGGTCGGGGTTATTGGTGCGGCGACCCTCCAAGCGGGTACCCTCCATAGAAATACGCGCCTCCATACCAATGGTAACGGGCATATCCACAATCTTTGCAGCCTCCAAAAACTCCTCTGCGCCGGAGATAGAATCGTGGTCGATAATGCCGGCGGTACACAGACCCTCCATACGGGCGGCATACACCGCGGCGGTGGGGGAGTAGGGGGAGAAGGAATAGGTGGTGTGAATGTGGTTATTGATATACTGGGGTACCATCGGGGGGAAGTTGGTGGTTTTCAGAACTTCCTTCAGATTCTCCAGTCGCTCCGCCTTGGTGGGAGCATTCAGTTTATTTAAGATATCAATGGCAATCATAGCATCACCTTAGTTCAGCATAACCTGACCGCCGGTAACAGGAATTGCCTGTCCGGTTTCGTACTTCTGCTCCACGCAGTACATCACAGCCCGGGCCACGTCGATGGGCAGGCAGCCGCGATTCATAGGCACTTTTGCCTCATAGAAACGGCGAACATCCTCTACGGTCTTTGCGCCGGGAACCTTGCCGGCTGCCAAATACTGCACAAACAGGCCACGCTCGGGGTCGGACCACAGAGGACCGTCCAGATAGTTGCCGGGGCAGATGGCGTTGACCTTAATGTTGTAAGCGCACAGCTCCAATGCAAAGGACTGTACCAGGCCGATTGCGCCGAACTTAGAGCCTGCGTAGGCAAAGTTCTTGTTGGAGCCTTCCAGGCCGGACTTAGAGGACATCGCAATGATATCGAAAGTAGCCTGGGGGTCAGCCTCGTGCTGGGCCTGCATAATAATGGCGGCATACTTGCAGGTGAGGAACAATCCGGTGTAGTTGATCGCGGTAACAAATTCAAAGTCCTTCTTCTCGAACTCGGCAATAGGACCGGAACGGACAACGCCTGCGTTGGCCACCATAATATCCAGACCGCCGAACTTTTCAACCACCTGGGCTACCATATTGGCGCAGCTCTCTTCATCGGACACGTTCACGCCGATTGCCCAGGCGCGGTCGCCCATTTCCTTGGCAACAGACTCTGCCAGAGGCAGGTTCATATCCGCAATAACAATGGTTGCGCCCTCTGCATACAGCTCCTCAGCAATGCCCTTGCCAAAGCCCTGGGCCGCGCCGGTTACGATTGTGATTTTGCCGGCCAGCCGACCTTCTCCGGCGGGACGGTTATGTATGTTTTTCTTTGCAATTTCCTGCCATTTGGTCATATCTACGCTCATAGTAACCTCTCCTTTGTTAATTCAAAATGGTAAGTAATTTCTGATAAGCATCTTCCCAAGCCTGTGTGTGATTGGGTTTCCAGTACTCCACGGCTTCGGAGTTGCGGACAACCTCACGCAGGTGATCCAAATCCTTGATATCACCCAGCGCCATTGCCTGGGTTAACAGATTGCCGATGGCCGCGCCCTCCACAGGGCCGGTAACTACCTCTCTGTCCAGCGCATCTGCTACCAGTTGATTCAGGAATTTATTTTGGATACCGCCGCCCACGATGTTCAGGGAGTGAATCTTTTCGCCCTTCATCTTCTCAAGACCTTCCAAGGCATAGCGGTACTTCAGCGCCAGAGATTCGTAAATGCAACGGGCAATCTCACCCACGGTTTCGGGTACAGGCTGATTGGTTTTTTTGCAGAAATCCTTGATTTTCTGCTCCATATTGCCGCCGGCATAAAACTCCGGCGCATCGGTGTCGATAATACAGCGCAGGGGCTGGGCCTTGCGGGCCTCATTCACCACATCGTCCCAGCTCAGGTTCCTGCCGGCTTTGTGCCAGTCCCGACGGCACTCCTGCACAATCCACATACCCACAATGTTATACAGGGGACGGAAGCCGCCCTGAATGGTGCCCTCATTGGAGAAGCCTGCCGCTGCGGCCTCGGGGCTTAAGTCCGGCTTGTCCGTTTCCACACCGAACAGACTCCAGGTGCCGGAGGAGCAGAAAGCAAAGCTGCCCTTGCCGGGGATTGCAGCCACCGCAGAGGCGGTGTCGTGACCGCCCACCGCCACAAAGGGGGCAGGGTTGATGCCGATTTCCTCGCACAATTCCTTTCGCAGATGTCCGCGGATTGTGCCGGTTTTTTCGATTTTGGTAAAAATCTTTTTGGGCAGGCCCAATTCCTCGATGGTCTCCCAATCCCAATCCTTGGTGGTGGGATTATACATACCGGAGGTGGTGGCAATGGTGTATTCCGTACCCTTTGCGCCGGTGAGGAAATAGCCCAGCAGGTCGGGGGTCAGCAGCATCGTTTCTGCGGAGGCCAGCGCCGCATCCTCCTCCCGCAATCTGCGGTAGAGCTGGTAGAGGGTGTTGAAGGTGAGGTTGGTATCGATACCGGTGCGGGCATAGAGGGTTTCTGCGGGGATTTTTTCCTTTACCGCGTCAATATCCGCCTGCACACCCAGCCGGTAGGAACGGGGTACGCCAGCAAGATGGCCGTTTTTATCCAGCAGGCCGTAGTCCACACCCCAGGTGTCGATGCCGAAAGCGTCCAAATCTCCAAAACCGCCCTGCTTGAATGCAAGCAGGCCTTGCTTTAGCTGGCTGTATAGATAAGGCGTGTCCCAATAGAAAACGCCGTTCATTTCAATGT
>JAZNDB010000036.1:0-3216 GCA_045587845.1 Faecousia sp. | reverse complement strand
TATTGATAAATACGCAGCAAAAGGATATCGGTATGTCGCATTTATTCCGACGAACTTCTTCGATTTCGGTAAATTTAAAAATATTGATTTGGTTTTTGAAATTGAACAGTAAATTCCAATTTGTCGAACAGATAAGCACAGCCGTCTCCGCAATAGGAGGCGGCTGCTTTAGTTTCTTGACTAAAGTGCTGCCCTGTGCTACTGTAGATGTAGTAAAAACAGGAGGATTTAGGAATGAAAGCTGTTATTTATGCGAGATATTCTTCCGAGAACCAACGGGAAGAATCCATTGAAGGACAAATTCGTGAATGTACCGCATTTGCCGAGCGAAACGGCATTACTGTTTTGCAGCACTACATTGACAGAGCATATTCAGCTACCAACGATAACCGCCCCGAGTTCCAACGAATGATTAAGGATGGTGGCAAAAGCCTGTTTGACATCATCTTGGTTTGGAAGCTTGACCGCTTCGCCCGTAACCGATACGACAGCGCAAGGTATAAGGCACAGCTGAAGAAAACCCATGTCAAGGTCGTATCTGCCACCGAGCATATCTCGGAGGGGTCGGAGGGTATCTTGCTTGAATCGGTTTTGGAGGGTATGGCTGAGTATTATTCGGCTGACCTTTCTGAAAAGGTTACCCGTGGTATGACCGAAAATGCTTTGAAATGTATGTGGAATGGCGGCGTTCACCCCCTTGGGTATATAGTGGATAAGGACAAGCACCTGCAAATTGACCCAACAACTGCTCCTTATGTGTTAGAGTGCTTCAAGCAATATGCCGAGGGTGCGACTATGAGCGAGGTGATGGAGTACCTAAACAAGCACAAGGTAACCAACGCCAAAGGCACACCATTCACATATAACAGCATTCGCAAACTGCTGACAAACCGCCGCTACATAGGAGAATACAGATACGATACGCACATTGTTCCAGACGGAATACCCACAATCGTGCCTACAGATTTATTTGACAGAGTACAGGAGAAGATTTCCAAGAACAAAAAAGCTCCCGCAAGAGCAAAAGCCAAAGAAGATTATTTGCTGACGACCAAGCTGTTTTGCGGTAACTGCGGTGTGTATATGTGTGGAGAAAGCGGCACAGGCAGAAATGGTACAGTTCACCGCTATTACAAATGTGCAACCGCAAAGAAAAAGAGTGGTGATTGCAAAAAGCAGGCTGTACCAAAGCAATGGATTGAAGATATTGTTGTCAATGCGACCATGGAAATGGTGATGGATGATGCTGCTATTGAAGCGATTGTTTCCATGCTGATGGCGTTGCAAGAGCAAGAAAGCTCTGATTTGCCATTCTACGAGAAAGAACTCAAACGGACGGAAACAGGCATAGAGAATCTACTGGATGCCATTCAAAACGGACTATATACCGAATCCACCAAAGGACGATTGGAGAAACTGGAAGCCGCCAAAGCGGATTTGCAAATGCTCATTGCCAAAGAGAAATTGGAAAAGCCAATAATCCCTGCTGACTTCTTGACATTCTATTTCCACCGCTTCCGCAAGCTGGATGTACGGGAAGAAGCACACCGCAAGATACTGATTGATACCTTTGTCAATGCTGTGTATGTCTACGATGACAAACTACTGTTAACATTCAACTACAAGGACGGAACGAAGACTATTACATTGCAGGATGTTAAAAAAGCAACCGAAAGTAATAGCGGTTCGAGTTTAGATTGCTCTGCTGTACCAAAAATTCCAGATACCCCTTTGGGGTGTCTGGAATTTTTTATACACCGAGGGACTCGAACAATCAAATGCAACGCGGACGAGCGTTGCCGCCGACGGCTCGACGGAGGCGAACCTCTATTTTCTTTCGCAGGAGCGAAAGAAAATGCAAACGAGTCCCTTTCGGCGTACCGCCAAACGAAGTTTAGTAATATCTTTCAGCGTATGCCGTCCTGCGAACAGCAACAATCCCTCAGTCAAAAATCACAGATTTTTGCCAGCTCCCTTTACACAAGGGAGCCTTTTATGCTGTTCCTGATGCATTTGGTATCAGTTGTAATTTTGTGCTATTTTATTGTATTTTTGTGTTTTTAAATGTACTTTTCAAAAATATCTGCTATAATAACAAAAACCCTGCAAATTATCAAAAAGAGGTGTACGATGATGTATAGAATTGCTATTTTAGGATGCGAAAACTCCCACGCAAACGCTTTCTTAAATCAGGTTTTGACAGAAAAGCTGGTTGATGACGTGGAGTTTGTGGGTGTTTACAGCGACGAAAGAACTGCCGCTGAAGATCTGAACAAAAAATTCGGCGTGCCCGTTATGGACAACTACGACGATCTTGTTGGTCAGGTTGACGGCATTATCATTACCGCCCGCCACGGCGATAACCACTTTAAGTTCGCAAAGCCCTATCTGGAAAGCGGCATTCCTATGTTTATTGACAAGCCTATCACCTGCACTATCGAGGACGCTGTGGCTTTCCGCGCCGCCTTGGAGGCAAATAAGGTTTCCGTTGTAGGCGGCTCCACTTTGGCTATTGCTGATGAAATTCAGAAGCTGAAAAAGAGTGTTGCAGAAGCAGAGCCCGGTTTTGTTATCGGCGGTTTCTTCTGCGCGCCTATGGTTCTGAACAGTAAACACGGCGGATTTTTCTTCTATGCTCAGCATTTGGTCCAGATGATGACCACCGTTTACGGCACGCAGGCGCGCAGTGTAAAGGTCTTTGAGAAAAAGGACGTACTTACCTGTGTTGTCCGGTATGACGATTTTGACGTTACCCTAACCTACCTTGAAGCTTGGGACGATAGCAAGTATGTGGCTTACGTAAACCTTAAGGACAATTTTGTTGGCGAAGTCTTCTATCCCCTTGGTCTTTACAAAAAAGAGTTTATGGAATTCTATCACCTGCTCAAGGGTGAGCCCCAGATGCAAAGCTACGAAGAATTCTTTGCCCCCGTTTACATCTGTAACGCTATTGAAAAATCCCGCTTGAGCGGCAAGGAAGAACCCATTGTGTTCTAATCAGGTTATTATAATTGAGGTAAACACTATGAATATTCTATTTTACGGTTTTCGTCACGGGCATATTTTTCCCCTGTTTGAGCAGGCAAAGAACCATCCGGACTTCACCATTTTAGGCGCTATTGAAGAAAATGACGATGCCCGCGCTAAGGCGCAGGAACGTTTGCAGTACCCTATCGAGTCTGACGGTTATCTGAAATGGCTGGAAAACCCCGAAGT
>JAZNDB010000035.1:0-4636 GCA_045587845.1 Faecousia sp. | reverse complement strand
GCGCAACCCAGGGTAAGTTCGACCTGGCAAGCTGTGCCAAGAAGAACGGTCTGGACGCTATCCACGATACCGTCCACGAAATGGCCCGCGACGAAGCCCGCCACGGCGTAGCATTGAAAGGATTACTTGAAAGATATTTCAAGTAATCCGCAACCGAATCAAAGCCCAACGAAGTGGGTTTGATTCGGAGAGGACGAGTAACGGAGCGTGCGGATGTTCGCCATAAGGCGGACGCAGCAGAGCGGAGTTTGCGAGGACGAGAAGGGTCTGCTGGAGCGGTACTTTAAGTAAGCATCTATGTAGGGACCGGCCTCCTGGACGGTCCTTCTCATAAAGCTTTCCGTGCGTGACAGGTCCGTCGAGGACGCCGGTCCCTACAAAAAAGGAAATCAACACAGGGCGGAGAATTTCTCCGCCCTATTTTAAAATGAGGTGTCATTATGGTTGAAGAGTATATGGTTTGCAATTGCAAGCAGGTCAGCTATGGAACGATTGTTGATGCGTTGCATAAGCTGCCCCGTTTTGACGATGTTTTGTCCGCTTTTGAAAGTGTGAAAGAGGTTACCCATTGTTCCACAGGCTGCGGAGGCTGCCACGATAAGGTATTGCAGGTTATTTCAGATGTGATGATGGGGCATAAATGATGGAACTAAAAGAAGGCCTAATACCCATAGCCAAAGCAGAAAAGGACTGTCAGGTCTACTGCCCCATCTGCCATAAACTTTTGAACGTAAAAGCAGGACAGGTTATTCCCCGCTGCTGTGGCAAAGTGATGGAAATCATAGACTAAATAATAAAACCGCGGAGGCAGTTGCCTCCGCGGTTTGTTTGTTCCAGTAAATTGGAAGTTTACTTTTTCAATACTTTTTTGCACCAGGTGCGCTTGTGGCAGTTGGGGCACTTTAAGTAACGGGTCGTTCCGCTGTGCATTGCCCACAGCGCCTCGGAATAGGTTGGCACAATTTCGTGGCCGCAATTTTTGCACTTGTAAGCGCCGACGCTTATTTCCAGCTTTAACGCATAAAAGCAAGGAAGCAGAAACACAACGCAAATTCCCAGAATGGCCACAAGCTGCCACGGCCCTTCGGGTACTGCAAATGCGGCAATTAAGATACCTGCAAACAGAGCGACTATGCTAACAGACATAATGATCCACATAGAAGTCCAAACGGTTTTGTTTTTTTGCTCTAATTCTTTCGCCATATCCAGCAAAAGCTGTTCGTTTTTCTCATTGCTGTTTTCCATACTGATTCTCTCCCCATTTAATAAATCGTTTACGGTGATACCAAGCACAACACACAGCTCCAGCATAATGGCAGAATCGGGCATTGCTTTTCCCGTCTCCCATTTGGATACTGCCCTGTCGGTGATGTCTAATGTTTCTGCCAGCTGCGCCTGGGTAAGATTCTTTCCTTTTCTGCACGCAGCTATGAATTTGCCAATTTTGATTTGGTCCATAGGGATCCTCCTTTCGCCTTTAGTATAGGCGCATTGGGATATAAAAAAACACGAACCGCTGGTTGAATGGGGGAAAATCAACCGCTGGTAGGGAAAGGTTAACCACCGGCTATGCCGGTGGTTAACGTTAGGCTTCTTTACTCTTTTCGCCGTTTGGCTTGTTAAAGCGGCGGCGGCGATGGTAGTTGCCCCGGCGGTTTGCGGGCTTTTTGCTCTCCTCAGCACTCTCCTGCTTGGGTTCTTCCGCTTTGTTTTGCTGAGAAGGCTTGTTGTTCCTGGGCTTGTTACGGCGGTTTTGCCGGGGCTCTTTTTCTTTCTCAACGGGGGTCTCCTCGGGGGCAACCTCCTCGGCAATGGTTTCCTCAGAATAGCGCAAACGAATGGAATCCAGAAAGATTTCCTTGTTTTCGGATTCTTCTGTCTTCTTTTCCCGCTTGCCTCTGCCGGAAATGGGGGCCCAGTCTGCAGGAATGGGCGCGTCGGTCTTTTTTGCCTTGCCGTTACGGAAAACGGCGATGTCACTATTGGCAAAGGTGCTGAGGACTTCGGGGCGGTCTTCCATTTTTACCTTAACCCGCTGGCGGAGCAAATCCACTTCCGCCACAGTGCCCCGTCCGTCGGGGGTGTCCACAAAGGACTCTACCTTGGGGGCGGTGCGAAGCAGATCCTCGTAGGCGTCCTGCTCGTATTTCAGACAGCACATCAGCCGTCCGCAGGTACCGGAGATTTTGGTAGGATTCAAGCTGAGGTTCTGGGTCTTTGCCATCTTGATAGAAACGGGCTGGAAATCGTCCAGAAAGCTGGCGCAGCAGAAGGGCCGGCCGCAGATGCCCAAGCCGCCAACCATTTTGGCTTTGTCCCGGACACCGATTTGCCGCAGCTCAATGCGGGTGTGGAAGGTGCTTGCCAGACTTTTTACTAAGTCGCGGAAATCCACCCGTTCATCAGCGGTGAAAAAGAACAGAATTCTGCTGCCGTCAAAGGCGCATTCAGCAGATACCAGTTGCATATCCAGCGCAAGCTCGGCAATCTTTTCCATACAGACCCGATAGGCTTTCTGCTCGTTTTCCTGATTTTTTGCGGCAATTTCTTCATCCTGCCGGGTGGCGGGACGCAGCACAGGCCGCAAAGGTACCACAATGTCCTTGCCGGACACGGTGTGATTACCGCTTGCGCAGATGCCGAATTCCGGACCTCTGGCGGTATCGATAATCACGTGGTCGCCTGCCTGCAGGGAAAAACCTGCAGGGTCAAAAAAGTAAATTTTTTGCCCGGGGCGGAACTGAATATCCACCACTTCTACCTCTTGTGAGGGCTGGGGCAGTGTTGCATTTTGGTCTTCCATTCTATTCTCCTTAAGCTGTTAGGGTTCTGTTCTTGTCGGTTTATCGCAAGGCCCATTGCAGGAAACCGCAAATAGCGGCTACGGACACGTTGCCTTGTGCATATTCAATCACTTTTTGCAAGGTGTTTATGGCCTGCATCAATTCATAAGAACTGCGGCTGTCACTTAATTGCCTTGCCAAGGGGGAGGTGGCCTTTTGTCCGTTGTGGCACAAAAGCCCCCCTTCCAGCAGTTGCAGCCAGGTTTGCCATTCTGCGATGGCTTGATCCCGTTTCCATTTTTCCATAGGAATCAATGCTTCCAGCAGCCCTGCGGTATTTCGCCGGGCAAAGCTTTGCGCAAAGATTTCTGTTTGTGGCGAAATAGCGCCTTCGGAAAGAAGGGCTTTTGCCTGTCCTAAGTAACCGCCGCTGCGACTGATGGCGGCGGAGATGCTTTGCCCGTCCGCATCGGGGAATTCCCTTTCCAGGGCTTGCCGCAGGGTTTCTTCCGGCAGCGCCAGAAGGCTGAGTTCTGTGCAACGGGAACGGACCGTGGGCAGCAGCTTCTCGGGGTTGTCGGTCAGCAGGATAAAAACGCCGTAAGGAGGCGGTTCTTCCAATATTTTCAGCAGAGCGTTCTGCCCTTCTGTACCCAAATCCTGGGGGAAAATATAGATTTTTCGGCTACCCTCGTTGGGCATAATATACATATCCGCCCGGGCGTCCCGCACAATTTTTACCGCTACGTTTTTATGCTCGGGGTCGTCTACGGTAATGCAGTCGGGGTGCATATTTCCCATCACCTTGCGGCAGGCATTACAGGACAGGCAGGGCTTTTCGCTGCTTTGGCAGAGAATTGCCGCAGACAAAAGCTTTGCCAGCGTGTGCTTACCCGAACCTGCAGGACCGGATATCAGATAGAAATGGGAGATACGGCTACGACCCACGCTGATGCGCAGATTTTCTTTCAGGCGTTCATTGCCCAGCAGACCGTCAAAGCCCATATCACCCCTCCTTATCCAAAATACGATAGCATAAATTTGTAAAGTTTTCTACCACGGACGCAAATAACAGTCCGTTTTATTAGCCCCACAATGCCGACAGCATAGGAATGACCTGCTTCTTCCGGCTCATTACGCCGGGCAGGAACAGGGTGTTATCCTTGGGGCTTTCGCCGAAGGCCTGATGAATAATCTCGTCATCACCGATATAAATTAGTTGTGTGCCTTCTTTCAGCACATCGGTGAGCATCAGAATCATCATAGAAAGCTTGCCTTTGTTTACGGCCTCGCGCATCAGTTGCAGGAACTCATCTTTGCGCTCCAGCATTTTGGGGCTGTCCACACAGGTAACCTGTGCCACGGCAAAATCGTAACCGGCAATGTGGAATTCCTTGTAGTCGGCGTGCAGCAGATCCTGCGCCGTTCTGTTACCCAGGGAGGCGGAGAAAATCTCTCTGCCAAGCTCGTCCAGAGATACGTTGGCAATGCGCGCCATACGTTCTGCAGCGCGAATATCCTTGTCGGTGCAGGTGGGGGATTTGAACATAACCGTATCGGAAATGATGGCGGCAGCCATCATACCTGCCATTTTTTCAGAGGGCATAAGGCCCTTATCCTGGAACATAGAGGCGATGATGGTATTGGTAGAGCCCACAGGCTCGTTTCGCACATAGATGGGGTTGGTGGTTTGGATATCGGCGAGGCGGTGGTGATCAATAATCTCCAGAATTTCTGCCTCCTCCAAGCCGGGAACAGACTGGGAGACCTCATTGTGGTCTACCAGAACCACCCGTTTTCTCCGGGGACGCAGCAGGTGGTAGCGGGTGAGCACACCCACAACCTTTTCGTTT
>JAZNDB010000034.1:0-14168 GCA_045587845.1 Faecousia sp. | reverse complement strand
CAAAAGATCTTCAGGACAGTTTGCCCAGGTCAGGAATGTTTTTGCTCCGAAAATGCCAATCACTGCAAGGGCTATACCGGCAATCCCGGAGAACAGAATTGCTGTCCCTGCCGCTTTTCTTGCGTCTTCCGGGTCTTTCCGCCCCAGGTGCCTTGCTACCACCGCATTGGCACCGGTAGCAATACCGATAACGGTATTTGTGATCAAGCTAATCAATGTGCTGCAAACGCCTATGGCGCCTACTGCAAAGCCGTCGGTGTCATAGGTCTTTAAGACCCGCATATCCACCATATTGAACATAGACTGCAGCACGTTCATCACCACAATGGGGAACGCAACAATAAACAATCCTTTCATTATGGATCCGGATAGCATATCAACGTCTTTTCTTCGCAACATAGCCTACACCTCACTAAAAAAGTTGTACTTTCTTGCGTCGTGGCTATTGTACTTCTTTCCTTTTGGAAAAGCAATACCTTTTTCATCTTTTTTTCAGTATTTTCCAAGCAAAAACAGCCTGTCCGGCCAGGGACAGGCGGTAACATTATGCATTTCTGAAACGGGCGAGAAAATCCTTGGTTTCCTGTTTTTGGGGATTGCCGAAAACCTCTGCAGGACTTCCCTGCTCGCAGATAACACCCTCGTTCATATAGACCACCCGATTGCTTACATCCCGGGCAAAGGCCATCTCGTGGGTAACCACCAGCATCGTCATTCCCTCTTGGGCTAATTGCTGCATAACAGAAAGCACTTCGCCCACCATCTCAGGGTCAAGGGCAGATGTGGGCTCGTCGAACAGCAGCACCTCAGGGTTCATTGCCAACGCCCGGGCAATGGCTACGCGCTGCTTCTGTCCGCCGGATATCTGGCGGGGCTTGGCATTGATATAGGGCGCCATACCTACCTTTTGCAGGTAGTCCATAGCAATTTCCCTGGCCTCCTGCTTGCTCCGCTTCAGCACCTGCTGCTGGCCCACCATACAGTTTTCCAGCACCGTCATATTATTAAACAGGTTAAAAGACTGGAACACCATACCCACGTGGGCGCGATACTCGTGGGGCTTTACATTCCCGTCAAGCACATTGGTTTCGTGGTAGTAGATTTCACCGGAAGACGGGGTTTCCAGAAGGTTTATACACCGCAGAAGCGTAGATTTACCGGAACCGGACGCGCCGATGACAGAAATCACGTCGCCCTTATTTACCTTAAAATCAATATCCCGCAACACCTCGTGGCTGCCGAAGGACTTGGACAGGTGCTTGATATCTAAAATCATTTCATCCATATCAGCGTCCTCCTCTGTTTCTGCCAAACTTTAGGCCTTGCTTAACCCGGTCGCGGTATTCCTTGCTCTGCTCATCGTAGTTACTTCCCCGTTGGGGGTGGCTGTATGTACCTGCCGTCATAATCAGCGGGTCAGTTTGTACCAGTTCATAGCTATCTGCGCCGTCCATTCGCTTCTCCACCCAACGAAGCAGGAAGGATGCAATCAATGTCAGCGCCAAATAACCAATCATTTCAATGGTGGCAGAGGGGAAATACATATTATTCACACCCACAATATATCGGTGGGCTGCGAAGAATTCCGTAAAGCTGATTATGAACATCACGGAGGTGTCCTTCACATTGATGATGAAATTATTGCCGATTTGGGGCATAATGTTTCGCAATGCCTGGGGCAGAATCACCTTGGTCATCGTCTGCACGTGGGTCATACCAATGGCCTTTGCGCCCTCTGTCTGACCGATATCAATGGAAATAATACCACCGCGGACAGATTCTGCCATATAAGCACCGGTGTTGATAGAAACGATGATAATGGCAGCCAGCCAAACACTTTCAAAGCGCACTGCGTTGTTGGTGAAATAAGGCAGACCGTAGTAAATAAACACCGCCTGCAAAACCATAGGTGTACCGCGGAACACTTCTACATACACACGGACAAGCCCGCGAATCAATTTCAGAAAGAATTGCTTTGCCACACTGTCCTTTAGGGTGTAGGGAATGGTGTTGAGCACACCGCAAACAAAGCCGATAACACAACCAATCAAGGTTGCAACCAAAGCCAAAACCAAGGTGCTACCAATGCCCCTCAGGTACATTGGGTAGTATTTCGCCCATAGCCGCGCCATATCCTGCAACAGCTCCAGGAATACATTCATAGGAATCTCCTTTCAAGGACACTTCCTCCGGCAATATGCCGGAGGAAGCTGCTTTTCTCTTAGATTTCGGGCTGAATGGCAATAGCGTAGTCCATCAAAGCATTGAAGTGCTTTTCGTTCAGATTGGACAGCGCCTGATTAATTGCGCTGGTCAGTTCTCCATTGCCCTTCAGTACGGAAATGCCGATGTTCACGTTCTCAGCGCGTTCCTGTTCGGAAGCAAACTGGAAGTCACCTTCCGTTCCGGAGAAGTCCAAAATAACCAGATTATCATCCTTTGCTGCAGCGCCCATAGCAGTGGGCATATCGGTGCAGATGAAATCCACAGTCTTGGTCTGCAGCTGCATCAGCATAGCAGAGGGAGTCTCTGCAGGAGGAAGCATATCTGCGCCGAAAATCTGCGGTAAGCAGGAATCGTACCAAATCGTGCCGGACTGCGCAGTACACTTGCCGCCGGACAAATCCGCAATGGACTTGGCAGATGCATACTTGCTGTCCTTAGTAGTCAGGCAAACGATGGTTGCGTAGTAGTAAGGACCTGCCATATTAACCTCTTCCATACGCTCAGCAGTCATAGACTGTCCGGCAATATTGGCGTCCATAGTCTTGGCCTGCACAGCAGGAGTCAGGGAATCCCAGGCAGAGGAAACAATTTCCAGCTACCAGCCGTAGGTATCGCAAATGCGCTTTGCGATCATAACGTCATAGCCGTTGGCATATGCGCCTTCCACATTGGAAATAGGCACTGCTCCGTAGCTATCGTCTGTTTGCGTCCAGTTGTAGGGCGCGTAGGCGCATTCCATACCAACGGTCAGCACGCCATCTTGCAAACCGATAATTTTGCTGGTATCGATATCCTTTAAATTCAGCACGGCAGGAACGTCCTTCAGATAGTCGTCGGCATTGACCTTGTTGGATCCGCCAAACCCGCCGCAAGCAGCCATAGACATTACCATCATCAGGGCAAGGACCAAACATATAATTCTCTTCATTTGTTTTCTTTCCTTTCATTACGCTTTTTTGAATAAAAAAATCGGATCGCTCTTGTTAAGCGACCCTACAGCAATAATACCAAAGCCATTCAAAAAGACTTTGGAGACCAACTGTGTCGATAGCGCTTCACAAAAGTTTGTGACAGTCCGGCAGATGTTCTCTGACAGCCCAGCAGAAAACCCTCAGGCAGATCCTCCACTTCGGCGGTGTCCCCTTTCCCAACTCACGGCTGCCTGGCCTTGCAAGCGGTACTGATGAATCCCGCGCCTCTATCTCAAGCGATTCAATTTTTAATTATGTTACCACTACCGCTTCTGTTTGTCAACCCCTATCCCCTTTCTATTTGCTTTTTCAGCAAATAAGGACGTGTTTTGCAACACGTCCTTTTTGTATAGTTTTACCGCTCCTCGCGGAAATAGGAAAGACCCAAACTCTGGGGCGGCTGATGCTCACGTTTTTTCCGCATACTGGTGATAATCAGCACCAGCAGAGTTACCACGTAGGGCAGCAGGTTAAACAGTTCCCGGTTGGCGGTATGGCCCAGCCGGAAGAAATGGTGCACATAGTTATACACATTACACAACGCGCCAAACAGGAACGAGCCTACGATTGCCATTGTGGGCTTCCACAGGGCAAAGATAACCAAGGCGATAGCCATCCAGCCACGGTCGCCAAAGGCATTGTTAGACCACACACCGTTGGCATAGGCCATCACATACTGCAATCCGCCCAAACCGGCAATGGCGCTGCCGATACAGGTTGCCAGATACTTATAACGAATTACATTGATGCCGGCGGCATCGGCAGTGGCAGGATTTTCACCCACTGCCCGCAAATTCAGGCCCACGCGGGTACGGTTCAGCACAAAGGATACAATCAGCGCGATGACAATAGCGGTGTAAGTCAAGAAGTCATGGGACAGGAAAATCTGTCCAAACCAACCCAGTTTGCCCGCAAAAGGCAGCTTAACACAGAAGAAATTACTGGTCTTGGTGAGAATAATATTGGGCAGGTCGGTATCCACCAATTTGGTAAGTGAGCCACCGAAGAAGTTGCCCACACCGATACCGAAGGTGGTCAATGCAAGGCCGGTCACGTTCTGATTGGCCCGCAGAGTAACGGTCAGGAAGCTGTAGATCAAACCCATCAGCACAGAGCCTGCAATAGCGCACAGAAGCGGAATCAAAATCGCCAGGGCCGGGACCATATTTTCCTTTACATTGCCGCAGGACATTTCGTACAGAAATGCACCAATAACACCGGAGATGGCGCCTACGTACATAATGCCGGGGATACCCAAATTCAGGTGGCCGGATTTTTCTGTAACAATTTCACCGGTAGAGCCATACAGAAGCGGAATGCCCAAAGGAATGGAGCTGCTGATATAAGCAACTATAATGTTCCATATATTCATTATGCATTTCCTCCCTTCTTGTTATGGCGGAATTTTACCGTGTACTGAATAAAGAATTCACAGCCCACCAGGAACAGAATTACGATACCGGACACGATGTCTGCATAGGAACTGTTCAAGAAGAAGCTATCGGCAACCTTTGCCGCGCCGGTCTCCAGGAAGGTTACCAGACCTGCCATTGCAGCCATAATAAAGGGGTTGAACTGGCCCAGCCAGGAGATCATAATGGCAGTAAAGCCCTGTCCGCCAATGGTATTGGTGTTGATAGAGTGGTCCGTGCCGGCCACCATCAGCATACCGGCAATGGCGCAGATTGCGCCGGAGATGATCATTGTGCGAATAATGACCTTTTTTACATTGATGCCTACGTAACGGGCAGTATTCTGACTTTCGCCAACCACGGCAATTTCATAACCGTGCTTGCTATATTTTAAGTAAATATATACAGCAACGGTCAGCACAGACACAACCAGCACATTCAGCAAATACTTTTCACCCAGCAAAACAGGCAGATTGCCTGCCGCTACGGGTTTGATAATACCGGAGCCGTCGCCTGCGGTGGTGTATACCACATAGTAAGCCACGATCTGGGTGGCTACATAGTTCATCATCAAGGTAAACAAGGTTTCATTGGTGCGGTAGACTGCGTGAAAAATCGCAGGAATAAGACCCCAAATTGCGCCCGCCACAATGCTGGAGAGCACAATAATCAGCAGCAGTACAGGATAAGGTACTGCATTGCCGATCTTCATCATACAGATCATAGCCGCAAGGCCGCCGATCAGCGCCTGTCCCTCTGCGCCGCAGTTCCAGAAGCGCATACGGAAAGCAGGTGTCACACCCAATGCAAGGCACAGCAAAATCACTGTTTGCTGGAGAAAACGCCACAACATTGTGGTTTTGCCTTGGAAAATACGGCCAAACACACCTGTGAACATAATGTCATAGACCTTGAAGAAAGAGGTTTTGGTAAGTACAGAAGAGATTATACCACTGAGCAAAAGGCCAATCACAATGGCGGCGATTCGAATCAGCCACGCCTTTATACCGGTGATATCGTCACGCTTGGCAATATGCAGCAAAGGTTCTTTGGTTTTCTTTACGGTATCAGCCATTGTCTTCTCCTCCTTCCGCGGGAGTTTCCATAGAGGCGGTCTTTGTCATAAGCAAACCGATTTCTTCCTTGGTGGCGGTACGGGCATCCAACATACCGGTGATCCGGCCGGAGCCGATAACCATAATCCGGTCGCACAGTTCCAACAGTACGTCCAAATCCTCGCCAACGAAGATAACCGCCACACCCTTTTCTTTCTGCTGGTTCAACAGGTTGTAAATCAGGTAAGAGGAGTTAATATCCAAGCCACGGACAGGATAAGCCGCCATCAAAACCGTGGGAGAAGATGCAATCTCACGGCCCACCAGCACCTTCTGCACGCTACCGCCGGACAGACGGCGGACGGGGGTATCGGCACCGGGGGTGACAACCTCCAGGTCTGCAATAATCTTCTCTGCCAGATCCTTGGGCTTTTTCCGTTCCAGGAAAGCGCTCTTGCCTTTCCGGTAGCTGCGCAGCATCATATTATCCACGATGTCCATATTGCCCACAAGGCCCATACCCAGGCGGTCTTCGGGAACGAAAGACAGACGGACGCCCAGTTCACGAATTTGCATAGGCGTCTTGTTTCGCAGGTCGTCGGTTTCGCCGGTCTTGGGGTTGTGGTAGTAGATATCGCCCTGGGTCAGATACTGCAAGCCTGCAATCGCCTCCAGCAGCTCCCGCTGACCGGAGCCGGCAATGCCGGCAATGCCCAAAATCTCACCGCTGCGGGCAGTAAAGGAAATATCGTCCAGCACGGTGGCGCCCTGACGGTCTACGCAACTGATGCGCTGAACTTCCAGACGGTCAACCACATTCTTAGGCTCGGTGCGGTCGATGTTCAGCTCCATCTTCTTGCCAACCATCATTTCGGTGAGCTGGCTTTCGTTGGTTTCGCAAGTGTTGACAGTACCCACATATTCACCCTTGCGGAGAACAGAAACACGGTCAGACAGGCTCAGCACCTCGTGGAGCTTGTGGGTAATGATGATAATACACTTGCCGTCGTCACGCATACGGCGCAGAACAGCAAAGAGCTTTTGGGTTTCCTGGGGTGTCAGAACGGCGGTGGGCTCGTCCAGAATCAGGATATCTGCGCCCCGGTAAAGGACCTTGATAATCTCAACGGTCTGCTTTTCGGAAACGCTCATTGTGTAGATTTTCTTCTTGGTGTCTACCTCAAAGCCGTACTTATGGCAGATTTCCTCCACCTTCTGCTCGGCTTCCTTCAGGTTATACTTACCCTTTTCCTCCAGGCCCAGCACGATATTCTCCGTTGCGCTGAACACGTCCACCAGCTTGAAGTGCTGGTGAATCATACCGATTTTGTAGGCAAAGGCATCCTTGGGAGAGGCAATCATAACCTCCTCGCCGTTAATGAAAATCTGACCTTCATCGGGAAAATAGATGCCGGAGATCATATTCATAAGGGTAGTCTTACCACTGCCATTTTCACCCAAAATGGAGAGAATTTCTCCGTGGTTGGCAGTGAGGCACACATTCTTATTGGCAATTACCTTTGTGCCGAAGGTTTTGGTGATATTTTTCAGCTCGATGGCCGGTGTTTTTTCCAAAACAAAGCCCTCCTCTTTCTAATGCTCAAAAACAAGCTGACCAAAATCAGCCCATTGTTCAGAATTAGAATACCGAAAGGCGGGGCGGGAAAACCCCGCCTCGCCTTGTGGTTTTATGAAATATTAGCCGTAGTTCTCGTCCAGCAGAGTGATGCCGTCGATACGTACATCGAAGTAAGGACCGGAACGGAACTTGGATTCCTGGAAGATGCCGTTCTCGATAACCTCGGTGTCGGGAGTGAAGTCAGCGTCGGTGTCAACGTCAGCCTTGTAGGAGGTCAGCTTCTCGCCGTTAACGGTGAAGTTAGCGGTGTCGAATACGTTGATGGTGCCGTCCTTCAGACCGGCAATAACGCTATCCAGCTTTTCCTTGGTGCCGGCTGCAACGTTCTTGCCCATATCGGTCAGCAGAACGGATTCGGTCTCGATGGTGCCGGTCCAGTCGGTGGCAATCTCCTTGCCTTCCTTAACGCAAGTGATCATATACTCGAAGTAAGGAGCCCAGTTGATACGGGAGGAGATCAGGAAGGTCTCGGGGCAAGCAGCGTTGGTAGAACCGTTGTAGGAAACGTTGGGGATACCAGCAGTCTCACAAGCGGTGGGAGCGCCCATAGAGTCAGCGTGCTGAGAAATCAGAACGCAGCCGCCATCGATCAGGGACTGTGCAGCCTGCTTTTCCTTGGTCTCGTCGTACCAGGAACCGGTGAACTTAACGTCCATAGTTACAGTGGGGCATACGGACTTTGCGCCCAGATAGAAAGAGGTGTAGCCGGAGATAACTTCTGCGAAGGTGAATGCACCAACATAGCCCATCTTAGCCTTGTCAGCAGTGATCTTGCCGGAAGCGATCATTTCGTTCAGCTTCAGACCGGCAACCACGCCAGCGGCGTAACGGCCCTGATAGATGGAAGCAAATGCGTTGTGGAAGTTCTTAACGCCGGCGGTGTGAGCCTGGGTGCCGGTAGCGTGGCAGAACTGTACATCGGGGTACTTCTTAGCAGCTTCGATCAGGAAGGACTCGTGGCCGAAGGAGTCAGCGAAGATAATCTCGCAGCCTTCAGTTTCGATCAGCTCAACAGCTGCATCGTAGCAAGCCTGGGACTCGGGAATCTGAGTCTTCTGAACCATAGTGACGCCCATCTTCTCGCAAGCAGCCTTAGCAGCATCGATAAAGTTCTTGTCGTAGGTGGACTGCTCGTCATGCAGGAAAATGAAGCCGACCTTCATATCCTCTTTGTCGGCGCCGTTGCCACAAGCGACCATACCGAATACCAGAACGGCAGCCAGCAGCAGTGCAAACAGTTTCTTCATTGTGTGTTTCCTCCAATTTTTTGTTTAATAATTTTATCGGTTTCCCGATATGATTAACAAGAAAAAGGCAGCTTTACACATCGTGTAAAACTGCCAGTAACCCCTATACGGGGCAGATACCAATAGTCGCGTCTTACGGCGTCGCGGTAGAAACATTTGGGCCCAACGAAAGATCGTTACTCCAAACCTATACTGGCGCAAAGGTATTTCATTTACCCAGTAATCATACCACCATCACCGGTTTTTGTCAACACGTTTCAGGCTTTTTCGGCTTTTTGTCTTGCAATGCCGTTTTCTGCCTGTTATAATGTGTAAAAAACCACAAATCTTTCAGAATACTACAAAGAAATGAGGCGGATTTTATGAATTGTCTGGAGAAAAGAATTATCAAAGACGGCATTGTTAAGGAAGGAAATGTACTGAAGGTCGACAGCTTTTTGAACCACCAGATGGATATCGATTTGATGAACGAAATCGGTAAAGAGTTTTACAACCGTTTTCAGCACAAACCTATCAACAAAATTTTGACCATTGAAGCCTCCGGCATTGCCATTGCCTATGCCGTTGCCCAGCAGTTCCACGTTCCCCTGCTGTTTGCAAAAAAATCCAAGTCTATCAACATTGCCGGTGACACCTACACCGCAGAAGTGGAATCCTTTACCCACAAGAACAAGAACACCGTGGTGGTTTCCAAGCAGTTCCTTTCCGAAAATGACCACGTGCTAATTGTGGACGATTTCCTTGCCAACGGCTGCGCCCTGCAGGGGCTTATCTCCATTGTGGATCAAGCCGGCGGCACGGTGGAAGGTATCGGTATCGCCATCGAAAAAGGCTTCCAGGTGGGCGGGCAGATTATCCGCAATCTGGGGTATCATCTGGAATCCCTGGCTATTGTAGAATCTATGAACCACGAGACCGGAGAGGTTATTTTCCGGGCGCAGTAGAAAGGAGTATTTTATGAAACTTTTATTCAAACAACGACTCTTTTCCTGGTTTGACAGCTATGATATTTATGATGAAGCAGGTCAAACTGTGTACACAGTAAAAGGTCAGCTTTCCTGGGGGCATTGTTTGAACATATACGATGCCCACGGCAGCATCATCGGCACTGTAAAAGAAAAAGTTCTGACTTGGCTTCCTAAATTCGAAATGTACCTGAAAGAACAATACATAGGCTGTATCCGCAAGGAGCTTTCCCTTTTCATTCCCAAATTCACCGTTGACTGCAACGGCTGGCAGGTAGAAGGTGATTGGTTTGAGTGGGATTACCGCATTTTAGGTCAAAGCGGTCAGTTGGTGGCAACTGTCACGAAGGAAATTCTGAATTGGACGGATACCTATGTGATCGATGTTACCAATCCCCAAGATGCCTTGTGTGCGCTGATGCTGGTGCTTGCCATCGATGCAGAAAAATGCTCCCGTAAGGACTAAATCATAACCACCGGCAGCGCCGGTGGTTTTCTCTTGGAAAAAACAGAGAACAGATTCCACCAGAATCTGTTCCCTTTCTTATTAAATCAGCATACCGCCTAATGCGATATCGGTCTTTTCTTTGGCGAAGTACTTGTAGTAAACATCTGCCAGCCAGGTTGCCTCCAGGGCGGTACTAAGCCATTTGGAATTGTTGCGATCATAGCCCATCATACTCTCTGTGTCCTCGGACATCTGCTCGGCAAGACTATGCAGCTCCTGTTCTTCCTCTTCCGTAGCCTGCTTAAAGATCATCAGGCATATTAAGTATATAAACCGTGTTGCGTAATAACCCAGCTTCAGACGGCGTACATCCCGCTGATAGTCAAGCAGCTTTGCCTTCTCCACTTCATTTTCCATAGCCAAAAGCTGCTCCAATGCCTGTTTAAGACCCAGCATTGTTTCTTCCATACTGGGGCCTGCCTGGGGATCCTCTGCTCTGCCCCGGAACTTCATATGTTTTGTGGGGAACAGAGTCTCCTCGGTCAGCGTCATAATGTCCTCTACGTTATTCAAGGTATTCTTCAAGCTCACAATGCGGCCATCCATAAACTGATAGTGCTTGTAGTATTTGCAGTTGGCTGTGGTTGCTTCCATCTGCGCATACAACTGACGCATTTTCTGGGCGAGCTTGCCATAACGGGCTGTGAAATAGGTGTTTAACAAAGCTTCTCCATTTGCGTTTGCATTCCAAAGGAGTTTACCGTGAACATAGTTGTTGATGGCAATAAAGCCCCAATTCTTGGCGGTGATATGCATATAGTAGAAGTGACGGGCGCCCATACGGTAATACAGCGGAATATCATTCAGAATTCTGCTTGTCAGCACAAAGGGCAGACCGGCAAAGGAGGATACATTGTAGTACTCTCCGATCATCATATTTCCTTTGTAATTACCCTTATCACACCAGGCAGAAAGACGGTTTAACAGAATTTGGTTTGCCTCCGTGCAAATGGGATCGTCAATATTGTGGACATAGCACCGCTCAATAACAAAGAATACCACCATTGTGTTATCGTAGTCAAAGTCCTCCGGCAGAGGCTTATCCGGCACAGGAAGGGTTTCGTGATAAGCGCAGCAATCCAGCAGGATTTTCCGTTTAATTCTTCCCTGACGACGGGCTTCCTCAATGGCCTTGCTGATCCAGTAGACAACCATCATCAGACGGGTAGAATAGTTGCCCTGTTCCTGACATTCCTCACACCGGCACCAGTTGCCGCCGTCCAAAGGATTGATATGCAAGATGTCGGCGTATTTCCAATCACCCTCTGCCAACTCGTTCACGACCAAGCGGCACAGTTCGGTCATTGCGTCCTTGTTGGAGGTGCACAAATTATACACAGGATACCAGCCTCTGGCAGAATCACGCTTTACATCCTTTTGACGCACACCGTCAACCAAAGCATACCACTCAGGGTGGGCATCACCATAGGTTAGGACGCCATTCTCTCCGCTGGGTGCGGTACATTCAGGACTTACAGGATACGGATCGGCAGGTTTTCCCTCACCGCCATAAATTGCGTGGCAATAAGGATATTCCTTTCGGCTGTCCAGAAAGTCGCTGAATACCTCGTGTCCGCCTACCGTTCTGTTGATGCCAAGCTTTTTCCGATAATTGTCATCGCCATCGGTAATATTGGTGGTATCATTAAACCGATTGTGCGCCATCCACCGGCAAAACATCTCGTCACCCTTAATAAACTCGGACTTTGTGCCACGGGTGATAAAACTGGGAGATTCCGTAATATCAAACACTTTTTCTGCGCAGGGCTCACCGTAAGAGGGATCGCCGGGTTCAAGAAAGTGAACACCCAGACGCTCCAGGTAGGCAAATGCGCCGTACATAACGCCAACACGGTCAGCGCCGGTGAGCAGTACATACTGCACACCGTCTTTTTCCAGACCGATGATACGCAGGGTTTCTGCGGGCATATTGGTTTCCAGTTTGATGTCAAATGCTTTGCAGAAATCAATCACTGCGGGATTGTTGGCTGTGCCCATCAGGATCACTGTGCCGGTGTGGTTTGCCCAGCCGGCTTCGCTTTCCAGGATCTCTACTTCACCGGGTAAATATTTTGCAAGGTCTGTTGCTGTCCAGCACAGGGTGCAAACAGTCTGCTCTGCGACCTGTTGGTCGTTCCACCAATCGATTTGATTTTCCGCATAGGCAGCAGTCAAAACATCTGCAAAAGCGCCTTTGGATACTAAAACGGTATGTTTCATCCTTGCTCCTCTGTTTTTTGCATTTCCCTCGTCATAGCGCACTTGGGTGGAAATGCAACTATCGTTTTCTATGATTTATCTTTTATGCGCAACACCAAATCCACCAGAATCTCCGGTTGCCTTTGTTATTACAGCATTAGGTTGCCCTGTACATTTTCGTCCTTTACTTCTGCAAACTTTTTATAGTAGGTGTCAGCCACCCAGCTGGCAGACATCGCAGTTTTAAAGAATCTACCGGAATCATAACCCTGCATACTCTCGGTGTCCTTTTCCAAAGCCGCAGCAAGCTGGCGCAGCTGAGAAATCGTTTCCTCGCCACCCTCACCAATCGTAGCCAAGCACATTAGGTACAGGAAGCGGGTAATCTCACAACCGAACTTCAGCCGTCTGAGATCTCTCTCAAATGCTACGGCATTGTCCTGCGCAATATTTTGAAGCTGCGCATAAGCTGCGTCCAGCCCCTGAAGGGTTTCTTCCAAACTGGGGCCTGCCTGGGGATCATCGGCGCGGCCTCTAAGCTTCATATGTGCCAAGGGGAACAGATCCTCTGCGGTGCATATCTTGCCGTCAAACTGATCAGAATTCAATCTACCCTTCAGACTGCTGGTCTTACTGTTTACAAACTGGTAGTGCTTATAGTACTTGCTGTTAGCGGTGATTGCTTCCATTTGGCTATAAAATGCCCGCATCTGCTTAGCCAGTTTGCCGTAACGGGAAGTGAAGTACGTATTCAGCAGCTTTTCAGCATCCAGCTCCACATTCCACAGAAGCTTTGCGTGGAGGTAGTTATTGATAGCAATGAAACCCCAATCCCGGGCGGTGATATGCATATAGTGGAAGTGACGGACACCCATATTGTAGTACATAGGGATCTCGTGAAGGATCCGGCTCATCAGCACAAAGGGCATTCCGGCAAAGGATGAGACATTGTAGTACTCACCAATGACGATTTCGCCTTTATACTGATTCCGGTCGCACCAGGGATTCAGACGCTCCAGCAGCAACGCATTGGTTTCCTTGCAGATGGGGTCATCCAAGTCGTGGGCAAAGCACCGCTCGATGGGATAGAATACCATTGTGATGCTCTTATAGTCAAAATCCTCGGGCAGGGGTACGTCAGGAACAGGCAGGGTTTCGTGATAAGCCGGGCAGACCAGCAAAATCTTCCGCTTGATCTCACCTTTACGGTAGGCTTCCTTTACAGCCTGGTCGATCTTATGCGCTACACGCAGGATTCTGGAGGAATAGTTGCCCAGTTTTTGACATTCCTCACACTCGCACCAGATGCCATTATCCAAAGGCCAAATGTGAACGTGATCTGCATACTTCCAAATGCCGGTGGTGAGTGCTTCCAGTACCAGGCGGCACAGTTCGTTCATAGCATCCTCGTTGGAGGTACACATATTGTCGCCGGGGGCATTACCAACGGACAGGAACATCTCCCGATCCCGTTCCATACGTCGGACACCATCCACCAAAGCGTACCACTCAGGGTGGGCATCACCATAGGTCAGAACACCATTCTCGCCACTGGGCGCGGTGCAGCAGGGACTTACGGGATAGGGATCGGCAGGCTTACCCTCACCACCGTAAATTTTATGGCAATAGGGGTACTCCTGCTTGGTATCAGCAAACAGGTAGAACAGCTGGTGACCGCCCACAACAGAGTCGATACCCAGCTTTTTCCGTGTCCAATAGTTCTGCTCCGCGTTCCGGAAGAAACCGGAATTGAAGCGGTTATGGGCCATCCACTGAAGGAACTCCTCACTGGCATTGATAAAGCTGGACATAGTGCCACGGCTTACATAGCTGGGAGATTCCGTAAGATCAAACACTTTCTCTGCGCAGGGTTCTCCGTAAGAGGGATCGCCCGGCTCAATAAAGTGAATGCCCAAACGCTCCAGGTAGGCAAATGCGCCGTACAT
>JAZNDB010000033.1:0-4324 GCA_045587845.1 Faecousia sp. | reverse complement strand
ACGCTGTTGCCAAACACTGCTATTTTGCCCCGATAGGGCTTGCAGCTGCCGCTGATTGCCTTTAAGAAGGTGGATTTTCCTGCGCCGTTGCCACCCACAATGGCGTGGATACAGCCTGCGGGAACGGATATGGATGCGCCCCGCAGAATGTCTTGGGAGTCCCGGTTGTATCGGAACCAGATGTCCTTAACTTCCAGCGCAGTGGTGGCGCTGTCAGGGGATTTTGGAGCAGGCAGATGGGTGAAAGCAGGCATCTGTGGCAGGCTGTTTCCCAGCCAGCTGCGGCCCTCCCGAACGGTTAAGGGGCATTGGCCTGTGGCGCCTGTCTGATAGAAAACCTGCATAGGTGTGGGCATTGCAGAGAACATAGGGCTCTTTTTCTCCCACAACAGAGCGCCCACGGCTTTTGGGGTATCCAATGCGGAAATGCGTCCTTGGTCCAAGACCAAAACTCTGTCGGCAGAGGGGAGAATATCCTCTAGACGGTGTTCGGTGATAATCACAGTTGTGCCCAATTCCAGATTGATTTTCCGCACGGTGTTCAGAAAGTCCGAGGCGGCAAGGGGATCTAACTGGCTGGTGGGCTCGTCCAAAATCAGAATATCCGGCTGCATAGCCATAATGGATGCCAAATTCAGCAATTGCTGCTGTCCGCCCGATAAGGTGGAAATGTCTTTGTGAAACCAGTCTGCAATGCCAAAATAGCAGGCCATTTCCGCTACCCGCGTGCGAATGGTGGCGGTATCGCAGCCAATATTTTCCAACCCAAAGGACAATTCGTGCCATACCTTGGCGGTGACGGGCTGGTCCTGGGGGTTCTGCATCACGTAGCCTATTTTGCTTGCCTGCGTAATGGCAGGCACTTTCTCCAAGGGCATATCGCCCAAGAGAATGCGGCCTGTGCGTTCTCCGTGGGGGGTCAGCACAGATTTTAAGTGCCGCAGGAGGGTGGTTTTACCACTGCCACTTTGTCCGCACAGGGCAATATACTCGCCTTGTTTGATGGTGAGATTGATATTTTGCAGTACAGGCGCAGCAGTATTGGGGTAGGAAAAACTTAGATTTTCGATATGAATATGCGACATAGCAGCACCTCCTTTACGTGAATCATTGTGGGAATAAGCAGGTAAATGCAGTAAAAGGGCAGAAACATATTTACGGGAGCAGATGAAATTTGTGGGGTGTAGGTAGCATCGGTAGCGCCTGTAATTGCGCCGATGATGGTCACAAGAGCGCCCACGGCGGTGGCAAACAGCGCCACATAATCCCCAGGGCGCATTTGATAGATTTGGAAACAGGTGCGTTTTGCTGCGCCGTAGCCACGGCTGCGCATAGAGTCGGCGGTGACAATACTGCCCTCCAGCGCCCAGCCTGTGAGGGCGGTGAGCACGGTCATACCCTGCGTGATTTTTTCTTTCAAAGGCAGATTCTCTCCGCCCTTGCCAATGGCGCGGCGGGCGTCGCGGATTTGTCCTGCGCGGGATACTAAGTTAGGAATCAGCCGAAACACCATCACCAGCAGCAATGAGAGGGAGGGAGCCAGATTGCCAAAGAGAACAGTGAATTTGTCCTCGGTCATAATTTGGTTATAGCAGCCAAACCACAAAAGGGTAATTACCAAAATGCTGCCAACGGCAAAACCGTAGGCCAATGCTTCGCCGGTGTAAGGTCTGCCAAACAGATAAAAAAGGATATGACTGCCCTGTGTGTTAAAGATGGGATTTATGAGAGCGACGATCAGCCATAGGGGAAGTATTTTCACAATGGCTTTTAAGGCGATTCTGCCTTGCAAAAGCACATAATAAACCCCGGCGCATACCATACCCGCAAGCAGATATGCCGGATGCTGAAACAGCACGCCAAAGAGAATTGCCCCTAAAAAGAACAGAAAGTTTGTTAGGGGATGGTGCTTGGAAAAACCGTCATAATGCAAGAAAAGCCCTCCTTTCAAAAAGAAAAAGTCCCCAAAATGGGGACTTTTGACGCACAAAAAACCACGAATGACCACCCCAAGAGTCCTTCGTTTGCGCATCTAAGGCTGTATTCCGGCTCGTGACGCCTTATGTAGCAACCTTCTCGATAAAAATCAATGGTTACTACGGCGCAATGTCACTCTACGGCGGCTTGGTACCGCTGGGATATACCCATTCCAATTTCCTTAGAAATGTTACAATATGGATGTTTGGTCAGTATAGCATATTTTTTGCAGTTTTGCAATGCTTATGACCATAAAAATGCAGGCAAAAAGTTTGGGGGAACAGCCACCGCGGGATTGCAAATTTGCTGAAAATCGTGTACTATAAAGAAGTGGTCTTATGCACGACCACGGGAATGAAGATTTCAGCAGCTTTATTTTCGGTTTATAAGGAGATAGCTTATGAAAAAACTGTTTTCGTTGATTCTGGCGCTGATACTGGTGATGTCAGTTTTTGCCGGTTGCAAAAAAGAGCCGGTAGCTACCAAGACTGGGCTGGAGCTGGAGGAAAACGGCATTGTCTACGAATCTCTGGCGCAAAAAGCAGTGGTGAAAACCGCGCTGGCATACCTTGCCCGTGGCAACCGGATTCAGTATGACGATAGCCGAATGACCGGCAACGGCACGCCTGCCCTGTACCGCTGGCAGAATGGCGTGCGGCAATCCCCGGAGGCCTATACCTCTCAGAACACCGGTTACACCAACTGCGCTGCCTTCACCTACGATGTATACCTGTCTGCGCTGAATATGAAAATTGACGGCTATACCACCGGCAAACTGACCGGTGTGGAGGGGAAACAGCGGATTTACAGCTACTACCCCAAGGGCACGGAAACGGACGAGGAAAAGCAGGCGGTGGAGGCAGAGTTTCGCTCCAAGTTGAAGATGGGCGATTTGATTATTATTCGCTACAACGGTGCAAAAGATGGCAATGGTCACGCAATGCTCTATGTGGGCAGCAAGGTATTGGAGGGCGTGGAAGGCTATCGGGGTACAGCGGCAGAGGGTTCGGATTCTGCGGATTCTACCCAGGATGACCGTTTTAATTACGATATTATCCACAGCACCGGCAGCAGCTATAAATATGATGAGGCAACGGAAAAATACGAGCAGAAGGGTACTGTGCAGATGATGTCTGCGGGTAGTCTGTTCGACCCGTCCACCGGCCGGTATGTGTTCGAAAAGCTGAAAAGCGTTGTAATTCTCCGCCCTCTGGAGGTATATAAAAAGGAAATTCCGGAAAACACATTGAACCGTATGAAGTATATGGACAATGTGGTGGCGGAAAAGCTATGCTCCCATTCTACCGGCTGGACGGCAGGCCCCGGGGATAGCATCACGTATCAATTCTCTGTTACCAATAAAAACGACAAGGAAATCACCGTCACCATTGAGGACACTGTGCCTGCTTTGACGACCCTTGAGTCCTATGACAAGACGCAGGTGTGCTCTGCTGAGGGCGACCGGTTATATTGGGAGCTGACTGTTCCTGCCAATACCACCTCGTCCATAAGCTATCAGGTGAAGGTGAAGGAAGATGCGAAACCGGATCAGAGCATCATCGCGGATAAGGGCACAGTGGGCGGTGTGAGCGTACCTTGCGCCACTGTGTTCGTTGCCCGGTCTCTTTCCCAACAGGAGCAGGACGATTTGCGCGCTGCGGTGACCGACCTGGCGGGCAGCCAGCAGCTCCGGGGTGCTGCGCTGGTCAATGCGTTATATGCCAAGGTGCTGAAGGTAGACGGCATTCTGCCTGACGATTACGTGGGCATCAAGGAGAGCCTGTTTCAGGCCTTTGGTGAGTTCTCTTGCATAAGTGATGATAGTCCTTATGAAAACGCCATTGCGCCGGGAATGTTCGGAGGCCGGAATGTGCTGCAACGGAGTATGTCTATGAACAATCTGAACCAGTATAACCGTATGGAGAATATTCGTACCCGTCTGCCCTATAAAAATCAGCTTATGGTGGGAGATATTCTCATTGGTGAGCGAGGATCGGAGGAGAATGACCAGGTGATGTATCTGTTTTTGGGCGAACAGATGCTGAATTTGCTCAGCGGCGAGGAAATTGAGTACCTGCCTGCCCAGGATTGTCTGAATCAGGTGATGGCTTACAAGCGATTTGCAATTCTCCGTCCGTCTATGCTGCTGGATCAACAATAAAAGGAAGCCCTGAAAAAAAGAACCCCCGTCGGTTACACCGACGGGGGTTAAATGCATATCTTACTTCAAAGCAGCCTTTGCCTGCTCAACCAGAGCAGCAAAAGCAGCGGTGTCCTGAATAGCCATCTCGGACAGGCTCTTACGGTTCAGCTCGATGCCGGCCTTCTTCAGACCGTTCATAAAGGT
>JAZNDB010000032.1:0-2374 GCA_045587845.1 Faecousia sp. | reverse complement strand
GGCACGGCGCAAGCCGTGACTGAGAGGGTGGGCAAATGGCGAATCACTTGCGGGTATGGAGGCGCCGCCGCTGCATTGTCATTGCGAGGGCGGTTTGCCGCCCGTGGCAATCTCCCAAAGCAAGAATGGAGAAAACGAACATACTTTCTCTCCGGCGAGAAAGTATGCAAAGAGCCGCCGGGAAACGTTTCGTAGGTTTCTCGGACCCTTCCCCTTGAGGGGAAGGTGTCACGGCAAAGCCGTGACGGATGAGGTGCAAATTATAATAAAAGGTGCCGGCAAGCCTGCAGGACAGGGCATTGCCGGTACCAAATGAAAAGGGGCATTTAGGTTAGCCAATAGATCTCGTTTTCCCGGGTCATAATGCCGCAGGCCACCATTTCTCTGCGAATGGTGCAATGGTCATCGTGAAAGCGGTGAATGATTTCGTTCACTTCGTTCTCGCTGTAATGCCGTCCTGTTTCAAAGTTTTTTGCAATTTCAGCAAGGACAATTTCCCGTTTCTTCCGTTGAGTAGGAATTTGCGTCAGCTTTCCGTACTTAAAGAAGTGGGACAGAACTTCTGTCCGGTATTTTTCTTCACTGTCAACGGCAGGGGAGTCCTTTTTGATCAGCTCGAAAAGGGGTTTGTCAAAAATTTCCCGATTCAGCGAGTAGATAATATAGAATTGCGAACGGGAGCAGTTGACAACACCTGCAGATTCCAGCTTTTTCAGATGGTAGCAGATGGTTGCCGGTGTTAAGGAAAGTTCGCAGGCAATTTTTTCCACATAAGAATCTTCCTGCAACAAAATATTGAGAATTTCAAGCCGGGTTTCGTCAGCAAGGAGTTTCAAGAGCAGAAGCTTTTCTTTCATTGGCAATCACCTTCAAACATATGGGGGAAAATATTGTTTTCCACGCGCCAGGTTTCCCAAGCGGCGAACATACTCTTTACAGTAGCCAGCATAATGGTAATCTCAAAAACGTTTTTTGTATCTCCGCAGGCTTCGGCTGCGGCAAGCTCAGCAGTTTTCTTTTCAATCCATTGGTCACGAATGAACAATTCCCCTTGTAAGGCAGCGTAAAAACATAGTTTATCTTCACCACTAAGAGCCTCATATGCAGCATTCAGCGTGGGATATTTGTGAAGTGTTTTACGTAAAAAGCTTTGTCCTCTACGAAAGAAATTTGTTCGTTCCATACCATTATTAAATAATAGACCTGCATCACGACAAAAGGCATACATTCCATATTCCAGCTGCACGGCTTTTCTCTCTGTTATATTTTCTTTGGGGATAGCATCCAATTTTGCCTGACAAGATGCGCACATTTCCTGTGTAATGTTTAGGATTGACTTGTCAATTTCAAGATAATGCATAGGCATACTCCTTTCTTAGGATTTGGTGGCCACAGTGATATTATATACATCTAATCACTTTTTGTCAATAGCAATTCGACAAATATCTAATTAAATAATCGTAGGGCGGGAGCAAACCCCCGCCCTACGAAATAAACGATAGATAAAGCAGGGGCGGTCAATGACCGCCCCTGCTTTTGTGTGATAGGAAATTATCTGATATCCACACCGCCGAACATACTGAAGCCCTTTATGTAGATGGTAGGACCTTCCGATTGGGGTGTGGTTTGATTGCAGAATCCACCGAAAATACTCACGGAACTGACCATAACATTTACACCCTCAGGTACGATAATGTCAATGCCACCGAAAATAGCAGTTGCGCAAATGGTGCAGTCGGTTTCGATAATGGCGTTTTTCAGGTCACAATCAATACCGCCAAAAACAGCGATAAGATTTCCACCCTCAAATTTGCGTCCGTCGCATTTACAGTCACGGCCGCCAAAAATAGCGCCGGCAAGGATAGAATTGGATTGTTTCATAGCAGTACCTCCATATTAAAAAGCGTTGTGGTCGTTAAAGCAATTATAGCATAAGAATTTACTGTTGAAAAGTATAAAAAGGTGTGTTGCAAAATTCTGCAACACACCTTTTTGTTATACTTCCTTGCTCTTGGTGGCGATTTCCATCAGGCACTTGGCGGTGAATTCCTCGGGGGTCATTGCGCCCAGGTCCTCACCCTTACGGGTACGGACGGAAACGGTGCCGTTTTCCATATCCCGGTCGCCGATGACCAGCATATAAGGAATCTTCTGCAGCTGTGCTTCCCGGATCTTGTAGCCCAGCTTTTCGCTGCGGCAATCGCTCTCTGCACGGATTCCAACGGCATCCAGCTTTTTGACCAGCTCGTTTGCATAGTCGTGGGTACGGTCGGTGATGGGCAGGACCTTGACCTGCGTGGGCATCATCCACAGAGGCAGCGCGCCGGCAAAACGCTCGATAAGATATGCCAGTGTCCGCTCGTAGCAACCGAGG
>JAZNDB010000031.1:0-5514 GCA_045587845.1 Faecousia sp. | reverse complement strand
AGTTACGCCATCTACTGTGTTTGCAGAACCGCCAGTGCTGGCAGGCTTTTGGGTTGCCAGCCACTGCTGGTATTCCCGTTCCTTGGCTGCATCGTAAGCATATTCCAGCTTATCCACCTGGCTGGCGGTTTCGCTTTCCTTTTTCTCTGCCTCGTCCAACAGCTTTTGGTATTCTTCACCGGTAGCTATCAATTGCTTCAGCAGCTTATCCGCCTCTGCGCGGGACTCTTCAAGCTCTTTAGAGGAGCTTTCCATTTCTTTTCTGCTGGCCTCCAAAGAGATTTTTTCGTTTTGTAATTCTACCTTGGCATCTTTGACCACCTGAGCCGCCTCGTTCAGCTCCTGCAAGCGGCGCTGATCTGCTGCAGCGATTTCTTCAATCATACTTAAGCGGTCCAAAAAGTCGGAGAAGCTGTTTGCCTTAAACAAAACAGACCAGTAAGACAGCTTGCCGTCCTCTTCCATTGCCCGAATACGCTCTTTATACTTATCGTTCAAGGCCTGATACCGCTCAGTTGCTGCATCCAGCTCTGCCTGTTTATCCGCAATCATATCGCTATATGCAGTAATTTGCTTAGACAGATTCTGCACCTGTTCGTGTAACAGGAAGATTTGCTGGTCAATGAGATTCTTGTTTTCCACAATATCTTCCATTTTGTCCATATTGGCATTGATCTGGGACTTCAGTTTGGAAACCTCGGACTTGTTTTTCTTAAGTTCTTCCTTCATTTGGTTGATTTCCTGCTGGATTTCTGCAGAGGATTTCTCTGCGCTGACATAACTGCCCAACGCGCCTGCGACCAAGCCAAAAATCATTACGGCTGCCAGCAAACCTGCCAACAAACCAACCCAAAACTTTCTAGATTTCATATGTTACTCCTTACAACGGGGGGATCCTTTACACATCCATAAACTTACGAATAGATGTCCAGCTGCCCACTACACCCACAAACAGACCTGCTGCGGCAAAGGTTGCCACCATAGGCTTCAGCAGCTGCACAAAGGGAACAAAGCTGAACAGCTTCAAGGTATCTATCTCTGCCAGTCTGTTTACCAGCAGGTTATACATTGTCCAAAGGATAAAGAAGGCAACCATTGCGCCCAGCATACCCAGTATAAAACCCTCCACCACAAAGGGAAGGCGGATAAAGCCGTTGGTAGCGCCTACCATTTTCATAATAGAAATTTCATCCTTACGGTCGTACATTGCCAATTTTACCGTATTGGAAATAATCAAAAGACTCACAACCAGCAAAACCGCAATCACTGCGATAGATGCAATGTGCAGAACGTTTTGCAAGGTAATGAAGCCCTCTGCCATTTCAAAAGCGGCATTGACCTTCACAATTCCTGCAAGCGCTTCAATTTTTTCTACGGTTTCGTGCATCAGTTCATTGTTTTCCAGCACGATTACATACCGATGACGCAGATCCTCGGAAACCAAGCCGCCAAAGGCGGGGTCGTTCTGATGGTCGGCAATGAACTCTTCCAACGCGACGTCACGGGTTTTGAAATCCGCCTTAAATACATTGGGAATCTGATTGATTTGGGTGCCAATGCTTCTTGCCTCTGCATCGGACAAATCACTGTCCACGTAGGCCAAAATTTCGTTGGTTTTGTTCAGATCCTCTACCATAATGTTCACATTGTAAACCAGCGCAGAGAAGCCGCCCACAATCACCAAACAGGCCACTGTAACCAACACAGCGGCAAAGGACATAAACCCGTGGAGAAAAATTCCACGAATGCCCTCTTTCATTAAATAACCAAGATTTGTTACTTTCATACTCTGTAATACCCATCCATTCCGTCGTGTACCACCAAGCCTTCGTTAATGGCGATGACTCGCTTACCAAACCGTTCCACCAGATCACGTTCGTGGGTAACCACCAGCATTGTGGTGCCAAGGTTGTTGATTTCCTGCAACAGGCTCATAATTTCCAAAGAACGGGCAGGGTCTAAGTTACCTGTGGGCTCGTCGGCAATGATAGTGGACGGATTGTTCACCAATGCTCTTGCGATTGCCAAACGCTGCTGCTCACCGCCGGAGAGTTCTGTGGGGTGGCGGCGGCTCTTATTCTCAAGACCAACCAGTTCCAAAATATACGGCACACGGTCACGGATTTCCCCTTCCCTTGCGCCAATGGCACGCATTGCAAAGGCTACGTTTTCATATACAGTCTTGGTGTCAATCAGGCGGAAGTCCTGAAACACAACGCCAACGGTACGGCGCAGGTAGGGAATCTCACGCTTACGGATTCGCTCCAGAGAGTAGCCGTTGACGTGGACTGTGCCGGAGGTGGGCTTCAGCTCACCGGTAATCAGCTTAATAATGGTGGATTTGCCGGAGCCGGAAGGCCCTACCAAAAAGGCAAACTCCCCATCTTCAATTTGCATAGAAACACCCCGCAGGGCGTGGGTGCCTACAGAATAGGATTTTGTCACTTCGGAAAATTCAATCATAACTATACGTCTCCATAATAACGGTGTAACCAAATTGTAACATATTGTAAGGGCGTTGTCAATGAACACCCGATGGAAAATGCCACCATTGGAATAACGTGCCCCTCAATTTACACAGGGCAATATCGCACTTTAAGCCACACAAATTTGTGTGGCTTAAAGAATAAAATCATCTTGTTTCACGGGAGGACAAGTACTTGCGCACCATCAGCGCTACCTTAAAGATAATCGCGTGGTCAAACAGACGCAAATCCAGCCCTGTGAGCTTTTTAATCTTTTCCAGACGGTACACCAGGGTGTTGCGGTGCACAAACAGCTTTCTGGAGGTTTCAGATACGTTCAGGTTATTCTCAAAGAACTTGTTGATGGTAAACAGGGTTTCCTGATCCAGCGCATCAATGGAATTCTTCTTGAATACTTCTGTGAGGAAAATCTCACACAATGTGGTGGGAAGCTGATAAATCAGCCGGCCAATACCCAGATTTTCATAGTTGATAATGGTCTTTTCCGTGTCGAACACCTTGCCCACATCAATAGCGGTCTGGGCTTCCTTGTAGGAGTCTGCCAACTCACGCAGGTGGGTTACCACGGTACCAATACCGATAATCGGCTTAATGAACAACTCGTTTTTCAGCGTATCTTCCACGTTGATGGCAATCTTTTCCAGTTCCTCTGCGGAAGCAACATTGCTCAGCTGCTTTACGATGGCAACATCTGTTTCGTTGATGCTTACAACGAAGTCCTGCAGTTTATCGGGGAACAAGCCGGACAGTACATCTACGGAGGTCACATCGCTATGACCAATCTGCCGCACCAGGAACACCACCCGGGGCGCATCAGTTGCAAAATGCAGCTCCTTTGCCCGAATGTAAATATCACCGGGCAGAATGTTATCCATAATAATATTTTTAACAAAGGTGCCGCGGTCGTGCTTTTCTTCATAGTAGCCTTTTGCATCATTTAATGCGATATGTACAACATTACAAAGCAGTTTTGCCTGCTCGTCATCACCGGCGCAAAACGCAGCATACTCAAACACATTGGCGCTATTGAGAATTGCGCGGAATGTTTTCTGCCCGAAGGTGACCGCCTGCTCACCGGCGCCGTTTACCTTTACTGCAGCATCCGGCCAGCGCTCTCCCAACAGAGAAACATCTGTACAAGATACCACACAACCTTCACTGTCAATAACACCAAACAGCCGATCCGACACATTATTCAGCTGTTGAATGACGCCTTGAAAAACACTATTGGACATTTTTGGTGCCTCCCTTAGAAAATTGCACAAATACTAATTTCACAAAATTGCCCTGTTATTATATATCTATTTTACACAATTTGCAAGTGTTTTTTGACATATTATTGCAAAAATCAACTGCTTTTTTATGGAATATATCCATAAGTGTCGCAAAAATCGTTATTGCAGCAAAGGAAAACGTCAAATTCAGATTGTTTCTTTCGTCATTTTGCCGACTTCCAAAAGCGCTGAAATTTCCGCCTCTGTCAACTCCCGTACCTCGCCTCTGGGCAAGCCATTCAGGGTAAGATTGCCCTCCTGCAGACGCTCCAAATAGGTTACAGGCATATTGCGGGAGGCCAGCATTCTTCGCACCTGATGGTACTTCCCCTCACAGACGGTCACATAGCTCTCCCCCTGTCCGATGGGCTGCAAAATGGCGGGCAGGCATTCTGTGCCGTCGCCTAGGGTTAAGCCTGCAGCGAAAGCCGCCACATCCTCCTCAGTAGCCGTTCCCTCGTGGCGGGCATAGTAGCGCTTTGGCACTTCTTTTTTCGGAGAGATAAGCCTGTGGAGCAAATCTCCGTCATTGGTAAATAGCAATAATCCCTCCGTTGCCTTATCCAGCCGACCCACAGGCTTCAGGTCCAGGTGGCGGTACTGCTCGGGAAGAAGCTCCATCACCGTTGGGTCCGTTTTATCCTGTGTTGCCGTTACAAAGCCAGCCGGCTTATTGAGCATAACCACTACCCTGCCCCGTCGGTTCAATGGTTCTCCGTTCAGGGTCACCATTTGGGTGGCAGGGTCAAATTTGCGGCTACTGTCCCGCTCGGGACTACCGTCCACAGACACGGCGCCCGATTTGATAATTGCTTTCACTTGGGAGCGTGTGCCTACACCGCAGTCGCACAAGAATTTGTCCAATCTTTCCATACTTCTCCGTTCTACCTCCCCCAAAGCCGGAATACGATATAGTGTTACTTTGGAACAGGAGGGATTTTTATGATGATGATGACCGCAAAGGTCGATATCAAAAAGGTAATTGCAGCACTGGCTGCTGTTGCAGGTGTGGTTATTGCGCTGATTCTGTTGCTGGGTGGCAGAAATGCTTCCACCCCAACCGCTGCCCCATCCGTCGCGGGAAACGATGGGCGGGTGCAATTTCTTGCCGCGTTGGGCTGGGAAGTCAGCGCATCCCCCACTGAGTCAGGACAGGTGCGCATTCCCCAAGAGCAGAACGAGGTATTCAGCCGATATAACGAACTGCAGAAAAGCGCCGGATATGACCTGAGCCAATATGCGGGAAAAACCGTTATGCGCTATGTGTATAAGGTCAATAATTTCCCCGATGCCACCAAGCCGGTTTATGCCACGTTGCTGATTTATAAAAACCAGGTCATTGGCGGTGACATTACCAACACCGCTGTGGGCGGCACAATGCAGGCGTTAACCAAAAACGAAACGCCGCCTGCTGCCACCCCGGAAACCACTGCTCCCGCAGTAGAATAACTTTATTGTAACACATTGGCGTCACCTTGACAACCGGATAAGAATATGCTATGCTGACCACAGTTTCATAACGGTCTTCAGGGCAGGGTGAAATTCCCGACCGGCGGTAGCCTGATCAAATCAGGTCAAAGTCCGCGAGTGCGTAAGCATTGAATCGGTGTAATTCCGATACCGACAGTACAGTCTGGATGGAAGAAGACGGCTTGTTTGGTATTTTTGCGCCCTGAGTATTGATATACTCAGGGCAATTTTTATGGTTGAGGTGATATTGTGAAACACGAAAATGTCCGAAAGCTTACCGTGAT
>JAZNDB010000030.1:0-4667 GCA_045587845.1 Faecousia sp. | reverse complement strand
CGGGTAAAGGCAACGCCGGTGCCACAGTCATCGCCCATATTACCAAAGGCCATAGACTGGACGTTAACGGCAGTACCCCAGGAGTAGGGAATGTCGTTCTCACGGCGGTAGATATTGGCGCGGGGGTTATCCCAGCTACGGAACACAGCCTTCACTGCGCCCATCAACTGCTCCACGGGATCGGAGGGGAACTCGCTGCCGATCTTATTCTTGTACTCAGCCTTGAACTGGTTCGCCAGCTCCTTCAGATCGTCAGTCGTCAGCTCAACGTCCTGCACAACGCCCTTCTTTTCCTTCATTTCGTCAATCAGTACTTCAAAGTACTTCTTGCCCACTTCCATAACCACATCAGAGTACATCTGAATGAAACGGCGGTAGCAGTCATAAGCCCAACGGGGGTTGCCGGATTTGGTTGCCAGAACCTCCACAACCTCTTCGTTCAGACCCAGATTCAAAATGGTGTCCATCATACCGGGCATAGAAGCGCGGGCGCCGGAACGGACGGAAACCAGCAGGGGATTCTCCTTGTCACCGAACTTCTTGCCGGTGATATCCTCCAGCTTCTTTACGTATTCCATAATTTCAGCCTGAATGCCGTCATTAATCTTACATCCATCTTCGTAATACTGGGTGCAGGCCTCGGTAGAAATAGTAAAACCCTGAGGTACGGGCAGACCGATATTGGTCATTTCCGCCAGGTTTGCGCCTTTACCGCCCAGCAGCTCCCGCATGGAGCCATTGCCTTCTGTGAATAGATAAACATACTTGTGAGCCATAAAAATACTCCTTTCATTTGTTGGCAACTCTGTTGCCTGAATTTAGATTTTATATAAATGCCGGGATATTATAGCACAATCGTGCAAAAAAGTAAACCTTTTAGGTTGATTTTTACAATTTTTCTTTGTATTTCTTTAAAAAAGCAGAAATCTGCCCCTGGGGGCAGATTTTTCGTCAATATTCTCTTACCACGGCTTTTACCAAGCCGATCAACTCTGCTTCCCTGCCGTCGATGGGGCTATACGCATCGTTTTCCGGGAGAAGCCAGATTTCTCCATTCCGCCGTTGCAGGCGCTTAACGGTAGCCTCATCTCCAATGCGGGCAACCACAATTTGCCCGTCGTCTGCGCTGGCCTGGGGGCGCACCACTACCATATCGCCATTCAGAATACCCGCATTGACCATACTATCGCCACGCACCCGCAGGGCAAAGCAGGCAGGATCTCCATCCCAACTGATTGTACCCTCCTGGTTTTCCAGCGCCAGAATGGGCATACCTGCAGTAACCACACCCACCACGGGAATCTGACCGGGCCGTTGCGCCGTCACGATTGCGCGCTTTCTGCCCTTTGCTCCGGAGGAGAGCAGCAGCCCCTTTTCCTGCAGTTGGGACAAATGGTAGCTGACGGAGGCGGTAGAACGAAGCCCAACAGCCGCGCCAATTTCCCGCACGGAGGGCGCAAATCCGTTTTCCTGCACAAATTGATTCACATATTCCAATATCTGTTCCGCTTTGTTGCTGGTTCTGGGCATATGGCTTCCTCCGTTTCTTGCTTTTCTTCATTCTAGCACATATGAACGAAAAAAGAAAGAAAAATTTTCTTTTCTCCGGAACAAAATTTCCCCTTTTCCGCGCACAAAACCCTCTATACTAACCATAGTATGTATGGAGAGGAAGGGATTCTATGGAAACCATTGATAAAGCAAAAGCTGCCAGGGTCTGGCAGCGGGTGCAGGGAGATGCAACTGCCAACCCCACCCGTGGATTGCAGGGCCTGATTGCAGAGGAATGGGCGGATGCGGCGATTTATCTTTCCTTATCCAAGCGGGTACAGGGAAATGCCGCTAACATTTTACGGAAAATCGGGCAGGAGGAGCAGGCGCATATGGCCTGCCTGAAGGGTATTTACACCCTGCAAGGCGCCGGACGGCCGGACATTCCCGCGCCGCCTCCTATTGACAGAGCGCCTGTTTCCGTTATGCTGCGGCGGTGCTACGGACGGGAAATGCGATGCCTTGCCCAGTATGAAGCCAGAGCAAACGATCCGGAGTACGGGCAGATTTTCGCCCGTATGGCCCAGCAGGAACGGGAACACTGCCGGCAGATTCTGGAGCTGCTTGGCAGTTTGCCGACAGATAAATAATGTAGGGGGCACCCCTCCCGGGGTGTCCACACGGAGTTATTTTGCAGGAGGTTGCCACAGGCGGCAAAGCCGCCCTCACAGTTTTGCAAAGCGCAAAGCGGAGGGAGCAAGCCCCCGCCCTACAGAATTTACAAAAAAGCGGTGCAGCCGGAAGCTGCACCGCTTCTTAATGTAAAAAACTGGCATTTTTTGTTAAAAATACTTGCATAAACTCTTTTATTATATTACTATAATTATGTAAACCAAATAACCAAATTTTAAGGAGGTACATACCTATGAAAAAAAGGTTCTCACAACTATCCCTTTTGGTTTTAATCGCACTGTGCCTCCTTTTGCTGCCCTCCCGGGTTCAGGCAGCAGTGGAAACTGATGGGCCACTTTCATATGTCATTGCCCAAGGCAGTGCCATTATCATCGATTGCGATCCCTCTGCCACCGGCAAGCTGAAAATCCCGGCTACTCTGGACGGCTGCCCTATAACCAGAATTGAAAAAGAGACATTCAACGGGTGCGCCAAACTGACTAGCATTACTATCCCAGACAGTGTCACCTCCGCAGACGAGCTAAGATTTGAAGGATGTTCCAATCTGAACACCGTTGTCCTCGGCAATGGTGTGGCCGCCATCGGTGACTATGCGTTTTACGGATGCCACGAACTTGCCAATGTCACCATCGGCAACGGTGTGACTGTTATCGGTGACTATGCATTTTACGGATGCAAAAAACTGACCAGCATTACCATACCGGACAGCGTCACCTCCATTGGCAGGGGCGCATTTACCCGCTGCACCGGGCTAACCAGCATTACCATTCCGGAGAGTGTCACCTCCATTGGCGGATATGCATTTTCAGAGTGCACCGGTTTGACTGATATCACTCTCCCCGATAGCATCACCTCCATTGAACGGGGTTTGTTCGGCGGTTGTACCGGTCTGACCAGCATCACGATCCCGGACAGTGTCACCCTCCTTAACGGAGCCGCGTTCGTCGGTTGCACCGGTTTGACCAGCATCACCCTCTCGGAGAATATCAGCTACATTGAAAGTTCTACATTCAGCGGCTGCACCGGGCTGACCAACATTACACTCCCGGATAATCTCTACTCCATTGATGATAGCGCGTTCTATGGTTGTATCAACCTGACGAGCATTACACTCCCGGAAAGAGTCACCTTTATCAAAGATAACGCATTTTACGGCTGCTTAAGCTTGAGCAGCATTACCATTCCCCAGAAGCTCTACAGGATTAACCCCAACGCATTCACGAAATGCTATAACCTGACCGATGTCTCCTTCACCGGCTCTCAGCTGCAATGGAGTAAGATTATCATTGACGCCGGTAATGATTTCCTAATTCAAGCCACCCTGCACTGCGCCATCGACTGCAACGGCAATCACACATGGGACAACGGCAGAGTTACCAAGGCCGCCACTTGCAAAGCAGAAGGCGTCAAAACCTACACCTGTACCGCTTGCAGCGAAACCAAAACCGAGCCAATTCCTATGCTGACCGCCCACAAGCCCGGCAAGCCTGCCACCGCAACCACGGACCAAGTTTGTACCAGCTGTGGTGAAGTCCTTGCCCCTGCTACCGGTGAGACCGAGCCCACATCTGAGCCGAGAGACACCAAACCTGTTAAAAAGGAGCTTTCCACGGTTACAATCGTCATTATTTCCGTAGCATCCACACTGCTTGTTGTGGGAGCCGTGGCCGGCGTTATTGTCCTTTGGAAAAAGAAAAATTAACGTGCCAAGGGTCGCGAATACGGGCAGATTTACGCCCGTATGGCCCAGCAGGAACGGGAGCATTGCCGGCAGATTTTGGAGCTGCTGGGCAGCCTGCCGCCGGATAAATAATGTAGGGGCGCCCCTCCCGGGGTGCCGGCAATTTATTTATCCCCTCATCCGCCCCTTCGGGGCACCTTCCCCCCAGGGGGAAGGCTTAATAAAAAGCGGTGCAACCTGTGGGGTTGCACCGCTTTGGTTTCATTATTCGTCGTTCTTGGCTTCGTCGATAATCTTCTGCTGGCTTGCCTTGGGCACTTCCTCGTACCGGACAAATTCCAGCGTGAAGGAGCCACGAGCCTGGGTCATAGCGCGCAGGTCGATGGCATAGTTGCTCATTTCAGCCATGGGAACTTCTGCTTCAACAACGGTATTGCCGTCAGCATCGGGGTTCATGCCCAGAGGACGACCGCGACGCTTGGACAAATCGCCCATTACGTCGCCCACGTAGGACTCGGGAACGGTAACAGCCAGAGCGCCAACAGGCTCCAGCAGGGTAGGCATTGCGTTGGGCATAGCCTCCTTGAATGCCAGGATAGCTGCCAGCTTAAATGCCATTTCGTTGGAGTCAACAGGGTGGTAGGAGCCATCGTACAGAACAGCCTTCAGACCAACCATAGGATAGCCAGCCAGAGGTCCCTTCAGAATTGCTTCCTGAATACCCTTTTCAACAGCGGGGTTAAAGTTCTTGGGAACTGCGCCGCCAACAACTTCTACATCGAAGATCAGATCGTCGGTCTCT
>JAZNDB010000029.1:0-18062 GCA_045587845.1 Faecousia sp. | reverse complement strand
CCTGTCTATGCAGTCCGGCTGCGATGGGGTCCTTACCCGTATGAAGCGAAAGTACGATACCGCCCGGTATTTGCAGAGCGTGGAACTGCTGAAGCGCTATTTCCCAGCCTGCGCGGTTACCACGGATATGATTGTGGCATTCCCCGGTGAAACAGAGGAGGAATTTCAGCAATCTTTGGAATTTATCAAAAAGTGCGCCTTTGCGGATATGCATATTTTCCCCTATTCCCGCCGTCCCGGCACACCTGCGGACAAAATGGAGGGGCAGCATAGCAACGCCACCAAAGAGCAAAGAAGCCGCCAGGCCATTGGGGTGGCGGAGGAAATGTCGGCTCAGTATCGGCAGGCTATGGTAAACACCTGTGTTTCGGTGCTTTTCGAGGAGAAAGATGGGGTATACTATGTAGGACACGCACCAAACTATGTAAAGGTGTATGCCTGCGGAGAAAATCTGCACAATCAGATTTGCCAGGTGACGGTCACCGAAGTCTATCAAGACGGCGTGCTGGGCAGACTGGACAAGTAGGATTCCTTGTGGTATTATTAACTTGGCTCTCCCTCTGGGAGAGCTGGTACGGCGTTAGGCGTGACTGAGAGGATAAACAACAACCCTCTCCCACTGGGCTGTTGCGCACCCACCTCTCCCACGGGGAGAGACAAGGGGTTATGTTAGTGTTAGAAACGGATGAAGGAGGCGTTGCCTTTTGAAATATTGGAGAGGCTATTTAACAGCGGCCATTTTGCTGGCTTGTACCTGGGCGCTGCGGGAATTTGCAAAAGCCCATAGCCTTTTGGTGGATATGATTTATCCTTATATTACCAGAATGGCCCAGGTGTTCCTGGCGAATTGGAGCAGCGGTGTGGACTTCTGTCTGTGGCAGGGTCTTCTGCTGGCGCTGATTGCCTTTGGCATTGCCAGCGGGGTGCTGATGATTATTCTGAAATGGAATCCTGTTCGCTGGGGCGGCTGGATATGCACTGTGGCGGCGGTAGTCGTATTCCTCAATGCAGGCCTTTTCGGATTAAATCAGTTCTCTGGCCCGTTGGCAGAGGATATCCGCCTGGAGGAAACCGATTACACCATTACCGAACTGGAAAAGGCCACCGCCTACTACCGGGACCAGGCCAACCAACTTGCCCAGCAGGTGCAGCGGGACAGCCAGGGAAATGTGGTATTCGCCACCTTTGAAGAGCTGGCAAAGCAGGCAGCGGCAGGCTTTGAGAAGATGGTATACGAAGAATCCCTGTCCGTCTTTGCGGGCCCGATGGATCCGGTGAAAAAATTGGGCTGGGCAGACAGATATACCGCAAAGGGCATTACCGGTGTGACCGTTGGTATGACCGGTGAGGCGGCGGTGAATCCCCAGACCCCTCCGGTGATGATGCCCTTTGCTATGTGCAGAGAGATGGCCCGCCGCGCCAGCATTGTCATTGAACAGGATGCCAGCTTTGCCGCGTGGCTGGGCTGCAACAACAACGACAGCGTTCAATTCCGGTATTCGGGAGCCCTGATGGGCTACCGTTACTGCCTGAAAGCTCTGGAGGATTTGGATAAGGTTACCAATGCCGGTGCAGCAGCGCGGATATTGGCAGAAGAAACATCCCAGGTAAAGCACGACAGAGAGATTTGCGACAGCTTCTACGGGAATAATCCTATGAAGGATGCGCAGGTTTGCGATTTGTTAACCAGCTGGCATATCCAGGAGATTATCCTGCCCACCCAGGTGGAGGAGGAAGACGTGTTCGACCCTCTGGATAAGTCCCAGGTGGATCTGAGCGACCACCCCAACGCATAAATCGGGGGAACGCTATGAGAAAAACGTTATCTGAGGGCTTGCCGCATTTGAAATTGTCCCTGCCCGAAGCCGTGCAGGAAAAGCTTTGCGCCTTTGGAGCTGCGGTGGTGGAGCAGAATAAGGTGAAGAATCTCACCGCCATTACCGAGCCGCAGCAGGTGGCAAAGCTGCATTTGCTGGACAGTCTTACGTTGCTGACACTGGAGGATTTGGCAGGAAAGAGAATCATTGATGTGGGCTGCGGCGCAGGTTTTCCCGGTGTGCCGGTGAAGATTGCCTGCCCTGAGGCGAAACTGACGCTGCTGGATTCTCTGGGCAAGCGAATGCAATGGCTGGAAACGGCGCTTCCCACATTGGGCGTGGAGGCGGAATGCATCACCGCAAGGGCGGAGGAGGCAGTGGAAACCCGCCGGGAGCAATATGATATTGCCACCAGCCGGGCCGTTGCAAGGCTAAACATTTTACTGGAGCTTACTGCGCCCTATGTGAAGGTGGGCGGCAAGGTTCTGGCAATGAAGGGAACTGCCGCCAAAGAAGAATTGCTGGAGGCAAAAAATGCCATTGCCAAGTTGGGACTTAAGCTGGAGCGCGTTGCCGAATTTCCCATAGACGGCACTGCCCATACGGTGATTGTGCTGAAAAAGATGGCGCCTACGCCCCGGCAGTATCCCCGCCGTTATGCAAAAATCAAACAGAATCCCCTGTAATTGGACTACCACACCGGCATAGTTTGCTGCCGGTGTGGTTTTTTACGGGAGAAATCCAGACGCGGCAGATCCCTGTATAGGTTTTTGGGAAATAAAATAAAAAAGTGGAGATAATTATTGCTTTTGAGGGGAAAATATGCTATAATGCTTAGGACTTTCTCGTGTCTTTCCGGGAGGTGCATTTGTTTTTACGTTATGGAAACTTCAGGAAGAAACGAAGAAGGATACTTACCAAATGTTATTTGATTAAACCCAATCAAAGAGCATCAATTTTCTAGGAGGAAAAACCATGAAGAAACTCACCAAGATTTTGGCGCTGCTTTTGGCTATGGTGATGGTTTTGTCCTGTGTTGCAGGTTGCGCAAAGACTCCCAGCACAGATGAATCCAAGCCCGGCGAAAAGGCAGAGTACACCAACCGCGGTTATACCGTACAGTTGGGTACAAACTGGAATCCCCACACTTGGGAAACCACTTACGACAGCAGCATTTTGTCCTATTTGGAGACGCCTTTGGCAACGATGTCCATTAAGGACTCCGAAAACGGCGTGTACCAGTGGGTGTTCAAGGCAGCAACTTCTGTTACCGACGTAACTGCCGCCAACAAGGGCGACCTGACCAAGTATAAGGTCACTCTGCCCAAGGGTCAGACCGTTGAGGAGACCGAAAACGGCTATGTCTTTGAAATCAAGCTGAACCCCGAAATGAAGTGGGAAGACGGCACTGCCATCAATGCAGACACCTACATCTATTCTATGAAGGCTCTGCTGGATCCCACTATGATGAACTACCGCGCAAACCTGTACTACAACGGCGAATCCGCTGTGGCCGGTGGTTATAACTACTACTACTCCCTGTCCAAGGACCTGTATCCCGAAATCACCTTTGATAAGGCGTCTTCCTTGAAGCCTGCAGATGTTTACATTAACATTTGGGACGCTTGGCGCGCAAAGGGCTACACCGACAAGGACGGCAAGGAATGTCCCGAGTACGTATCTATTGCTGACACCACCGTTTACGGTGAGGCGCAGGAAGATCCTGTTTCCGGCAAGGGTATGTTCGACGAGTACAACGCCTATTTTGCCGGCGGCGCAATTCCTCTGTACGGCCACGAGATTAACGAGAACTACAACGAAAACTATGCCGAGACCTATGATGCAACCGTTGGCTGCTACAAGGTCGACGATTACACCATTCGTTACGTTACCCAGGCAAGAATCGACTACAACTACTTCCTGACCTCCTGCACCTCCAACTGGCTGGTGTATAAGGATCTGTACGAAAAGGGCAAGGACACCACCGGCAAGCTGGTTACCACCAACTATGCTACCTCCAAGGACACCACTATGTCCTACGGTCCCTACAAGATCTCTTCCCTGCAGGATGCAAAGCAGATCGTATTCGTTCAGAACGAGAACTACTACGAGTTCGAGAAGAAGGAAGACGGCTCCCTGTACGCCGAAACTGATTACCTGGTTGACGGCGAGAACGTACAGGCATATCAGACCACCAAGATTGTTGTGGACGTAATGACCGACGAGGCTGCCAAGCAGGCATTCCTGAAGGGCCAGCTGTCCGAGTGGACACCTCCCGCTGACGAAATGCCCACCTACAGCACCTCTGAGCAGATGTATCAGGTTGACGAGACCTACACTATGTCCTTCTTCTTCAACACCGACGAGGATGCGCTGAAGGAAATGGATAAGTCCAAGGGCAATCAGAACTCCGTGGTTCTGACCAACTACAATTTCCGTAAGGCTTTCTCTCTGGCCATCGACCGTAGCGACTGGGTTACCGCTACTGCCGGCTATAAGCCTGCTTACTCCCTGATGAACAACCTGTACTACTACGATGTATACAACGATCCCACTTCCACCTACCGCAGCACTGCCCAGGCTAAGCAGGCGATGGTCGACCTGTACGGCTTGACCTATGCTGATGGCCAGGTATACAGCGATCTGGAAGAGGCTTATGCTTCCATCACCGGTTACAACCTGACTCAGGCAAAGGAACTGATGAAGACCGCTTGCCAGGAGCTGGTAGATGCCGGCCTGTATAAGGCAGGCGAGGAGATTAAGATTCGTATCGCCTACTCCGGCGGTCCTCTGGACTCCTCCAACCACAACCAGGTAACCAAGATGAATCAGTACCTGAACGCAGCTATGGAAGAATCCGGCTTCGGCAAGATTACACTGGAAGCTGTGGGCGATATTCCCAGCCGTCACGACAAGGTGCCTGAGGGTGAGTACGCCATCGGTTACGGCGCATGGGGCGGCGCAGCCTTCTATCCCTTCCGTAATATGCAGGTTTACTGCGACACCGAGGAGAATAAGGTAAACGAGCTGGGTTGCTGGAATCCTGCTACCGAAAAGCTGACCATTAAGATCAATGGCGAAAATGTTACTATGACCTGGCAGGATTGGTCCCGCGCACTGGTGGGCACCGGTCCTTACGCAGATGCAAACTTCGGCGTGAAGCTGGATGTTACTGCAACTATGGAACGTGAGTTCCTGAACAAGTACTACCGTATTCCTCTGGCAGCAAGCTGCGCTTCCTTCCTGCAGTCCTATCAGGTAAGCTACTACACCGATAACTACAACATTATGTACGACTTCGGTGGTCTGGAGCTGATGACCTACAACTACACCGATGCAGAGTGGGCAGAGTATGTTGCCAACGCAGGCGGCACACTGAGCTACGAATAATTTTCCTTAAAACCATCTGATAGTTTATCAGCAGCCAGGGGGCCATGGCCCCCTGGCTTGGTTGCCCCTTTACGGGCAACCAAGCCCATACGCATAATAAGACGCTGTGCCTCTTGCCTCTCCCTGTGGGAGAGGTGTCTGCCCGCAGGGCAGACGGAGAGGGTTTTGGATTGTTGAATAAACCCTCTCAGTCAGCGGCTCGTATCTCGCACACTGACAGCTCTCCCAAAGGGAGAGCCAAGGCGATTTCATCTGCCGTTTTTCAACAAAGGCTATGGAGAATAACCCTTGTTGAAGAACAGTAGCCTAAAGAAAAGGAGAATGACTCCCATGAAAATGACAAAATACGTGATAAAAAGAATACTGCTGATGTTCTTTGTGTTCTTTGTTGTCACAACCATATGCTTTATGCTGGTGCGGTTGCTTCCCAGAGAACTGCCCCAAAACCAGGTGCAGGCCGATGCCATTGCCCAGCGCTGGGAGGCCTTGGGCTATAATGAGCCGTTGCTTACCCAGTTTGGCATTTATCTGCGGAATATTTTTACCAAGTTTGATTTCGGCACATCCTGGTATATTCAGTTCCGTCAGCCTGCGCTGGAGCTGCTGCTGGGACGGCTGGTGCCTACGGTTTTGGTCAACACCTATTCCTTGCTGATTTCTGTGCCTCTGGGCATTTTGCTGGGCATTTATGCCGCCATCAAGAAGAACAAGTGGCAGGACAGCCTGATTAGTACAGGGGTTATGGTGTTTGTTTCCGTGCCCAGCTATGTGTATGCCTTTTTGGTGCAGTATTTCCTGTACTTCAAGCTGGATTTACTGCCGCTGACAGTGTACTCTCTGGCAGATGCGGGGGGAAGCTGGTTTACCGCAAAAATGTTCTACTCGATGATTCCGCCTATTCTGGCACTCTCCTTCGGTGAGATTGCAGGACTCTGCCGGTTTACCCGGGCGGAATTGACGGAAACCCTTACCTCCGACTATATGCTCCTTGCTCGCACAAAGGGTCTGACCCGCGGGCAGGCAACGGCTCGTCACGCACTGAAGAACGCAATGGTGCCTATTTTGCCTATGATTATCGGCTCTTTCATCAGCGTTATGAGTGGCTCTATGATTATTGAGAGAATTTTCTCTATCCCCGGTGTGGGTCAGCTATACATTCAGGCCATTAACCTGTTTGACTACGATGTATTTATGATCGACTGTATTTTCTACAGCTTTGTAGGCTTGCTCGCCGGCATCGTGGTGGACCTGAGCTACGGCTTTATTGACCCGCGGATTAGAATGGGAGAAAAGTAATATGGCAGAATACAAAAACAACATTCCCAAGGAAAAGTTCGCCTTTGTGCATCACGGCGAGCAGATTTCCGATAAAAAATTTGAAGATAAACCCATTGGCTATTTTAAGGATGCGTGGATTCGTTTCCGCAAGAGCAAGGCTTCTGTGGTTGCAGCGATTATCATCATCGGCATTGTGCTTTACTCTGTGTTGATGCCGTTGCTGATCACCTCCCACGATGCAACCTTTATGTGCAGCACCTATGCCAAAAAGCCCGGCCGCATTACGTGGCTGCGGGATTTTGGCATTGCCACAGGCGGTGTGGACCGCAATGCCAACGAGGCAGGCTATATTAAATTGTTGGCTATTGGCGCAGGCGCCCAAAGCGGAAAGGGTGAAGCTGTCAGCCTGAAAGACGGTATGGATAGCCCCTATCAGCCTGTTTTGCATACAGGCACACCTTACACCCAGGAAATGGGCAAAAAGACAGTCTACTACCCTGTAAAGGTAGACACCTATCTGGAAGTGGGCTTTCTGTATGCAATTGTAGAGCAGACAGAGTACCAGAACATTGTGCAGTGGCAGGAAAAGACCGGTATTCAGGTAATCTATCCTATGATAGATACCGCCAATGGGTATTGCTTCGACAAAGAGGATGCCAACTACTGGTACAAGACCAAGGGTAAGGCTGTTCCCGTTTCCACAACCGGCGGCAACGAAAAGACTTTAAAATTCTCCGAGGACCTGGTGTTGGAGGATAACTATAAGCGTAATGCAGACGGCTCTTTGGCATATTACGCCTACTCCGGCGGCGGCGATAAAGACACTGCCCAGTTCAAAATCCGCGTGCTGTACTACAACTACTATCAGTACCTGTACGGAGCCGAGCCCAACTATATTATGGGCACCGATTCTCAGGGCTACGATTTGGCTTTGCGGATTGCAGGCGGTATTCAGATGTCCCTTCTGGTGGCAATCTCCGTGTCTGTGATTAACTTCCTGATCGGCGCGGCTTACGGCGCGGTGGAGGGCTATTACGGCGGCACAACGGATATTGTTCTGTGCCGTGTTACAGACATTTTAGCAGGCGTTCCCTTTATCGTTGTGGCAACACTGTTCCAAATTCACTTATCCCAAAAGGTAGGCGCCATTCCCAGCCTGCTGTTTGCCTATGTGCTTACCGGCTGGATCGGAACGGCGGGTCGTGTCCGTACCCAGTTCTACCGCTTTAAGAATCAGGAATACGTTATGGCCGCCCGTACGTTAGGCGCCCGGGACAGACGGATTATCTGGAAGCACATCTTCCCCAACACCTTGGGAACGATTATTACTTCCTCTGCGCTGGTCATTCCCGGCGTTATCCTTACCGAGAGTATGCTGTCGTTTTTGGGCATTATCAAGCTGGGCTCTGCAGAGGCAACCTCTTTGGGTACGCTGCTATCCGATGCCAGCGGCATTTGGACCCAGTATCCCCATTTGATGCTGTATCCGGCGCTGGTGATCTCTTTGCTGATGATTTGCTTCAACCTGTTCGGCAACGGCTTGCGGGATGCCTTTAACCCGGCGCTGCGGGGAGTGGAGGACTAAGCTATGGAAAACATCTTAGAAGTAAAGAACTTAAAAATTTCCTTCCGCACCTCCGGCGGCGCGGTAAAGGCCGTGCGGGATATCTCCTTCAATCTGGAAAAGGGTAAGACCCTTGCCATTGTGGGCGAATCCGGCTCCGGCAAGTCCGTCACATCCAAGGCAATCCTGGGCATTTTGGCAGGCAACTCCATTGTGGAGGGTGGCGAGATCATTTACGACGGTAAGGACCTGCTGAAAATCACCGAGGAGGAAATGTGCGAAATCCGCGGTGACGAGATCTCTATGATCTTCCAGGACCCCCTGTCTTCGTTGAACCCCATTGTAAAAATCGGCAAACAGATTACCGAGGCAATGCTTCTGAAGAACAAAACCAGTCGGAAGGATGCCAAAAAGAATTACAATACAATGTTGGCGCTGTTGCATAAGAACCTCTCTCTGGCGGGGGAATCCTGCCAGGAGGATATTCTGCAGAATCCTGCTGCGCTGCATAAGGCCATTGCCTATTCTGTGAATACGTCTTTGGAGAAGAAAAAAGCAGTTCTCCCCGCCCTTGGGGCGGCAAAAACCTTCTTTGCAGGGGAATACACCAGGGATGCGGCGCTGAAATACGCCAAAACTCTGGCAAATCAGGTGGAAGACAGCATCGACCGCCTGGAAATTGTGAAGGATAGCTTTGCCTACACCCTGCGCAACGGCTTGGTCAGCGGCATTGAGCGCTATTTCTCTGCAGCGTGCAACAATCCTAAGGAAGAGGCAAGATTCGCCCGTCAGTCTGCAAAGCGGGAGGCGCTGATTGCCAAGGGTAAGACCGTTGACTGGAAGGTGCGCCCGAAGAACGTCTATGATTTAGAGGAACTGAAGGGCAATCTGGTGCATTTGGTGGAACGGCTGGAAGGGCGCTATCAGCAGGTCGTTGCAGCAGGCGCAGTGGATATTTCCGCAAAGGCAGCGGCAATTATCAGTTATTTGGAAGACAAAAAGCAGAAAATGCAATTTGTGCTCACCCCGGCGATGGCCAAGGAACGGGCAATTTCCCTTATGAAAGAGGTGGGCATCAAAGAGCCGGAAATGCGGTACTATCAGTATCCCTTCGAGTTCTCCGGTGGTATGCGTCAGAGAATTGTGATTGCCATCGCCCTGTCGGCTGACCCGGAGATTCTCATCTGTGACGAGCCTACCACCGCTTTGGATGTGACCATTCAGGCGCAGATTCTGGAGCTGATTAACAATTTGAAGAAAGAACGCAACCTGTCGGTTGTGTTCATTACCCACGATCTGGGTGTGGTTGCCAATATGGCGGACGATATTGCGGTTATGTACGCAGGCAAGATTGTGGAGTACGGCACAGTGGACGAGGTGTTCTATGACCCCCGTCACCCCTACACCTGGGCGCTGCTGTCGTCTATGCCGGATTTGGACACCAAGGAAAAGCTGGATGCCATTCCCGGCACACCCCCCAATATGATTTATCCCCCGGTGGGCGATGCCTTTGCCGACCGCAACAAGTACGCGCTGGAAATCGACTTCGAGCAGCAACCGCCTATGTTTGAAGTGTCTCCCACCCACTGGGCAGCTACCTGGCTGCTGCATCCCGATGCGCCCAAGGTGGAGATGCCCCAAATCATTACCGACCGGATTGCCCGAATGAAGCAGAAAGCAGGTGAGCAGAATGGAAAATAAGGAAGTTCTGCTGCGGGTAGAAAACCTGTGCCAGTATTTTGGAAAAGTAAAGGCTGTGGACGATGTCTCCTTTGACATTAAAAAGGGCGAAGTATTCGGGCTTGTAGGCGAGTCCGGCTGTGGCAAAACCACCACCGGGCGCAGCATTATCAAAATTTATGATATCACCTCCGGCAGTATTTACTTCAAGGGCAAGCGTATCTGTGCCGGCACCAAGTCTTACAGAGATGAAATTGCCGCTTTGCGCAAGAGCCCGGACCCCGATGCCAAGACCCGCATTGCCCAACTGAAAAAGGAAATTGCATCGGCAAAGAACGATCAGACCAAAACCGGTATGGTCACGGATATTCAGATGATTTTCCAGGACCCCATCGCATCGTTAAACCCCCGTATGACGGTAAAGGAAATTATCGCCGAGGGCCTGGTAATTCAGGGGGTTAAGGACCAGAAGTATATCGACGAAAAGGTCTATGAAATTTTGGAGCTGGTGGGCTTGGTGCGTGAGCACGCAGGCCGGTATCCTCACGAATTTTCCGGCGGTCAGCGCCAGAGAACCGGCATTGCCCGCAGTGTGATTATGCATCCGGAACTGCTCATTGCCGATGAGCCCATTTCCGCGCTGGACGTGTCCATTCAGGCGCAGGTAATCAATCTGTTGAATGATTTGCGGGATACGCTGGATTTGACCATTCTGTTCATTGCCCACGATCTGTCGGTGGTAAAGTACTTCTCCGACCGGATCGGCGTGATGTATTTCGGCAAGCTGGTGGAGCTGGCAAGCTCCGACGAGCTGTTTGCCCATCCTCTGCACCCCTACACCAAGAGTCTGCTCTCTGCCATTCCTCTGCCCGATCCCCACGCAGAGAAACGCCGTGTGCGAATTACCTACGATGCCCAAGTAGCGCACGACTACTCGGTAGATAAGCCCACTATGCGGGAAGTATCCCCCGGCCACTTCGTTTATTGCAACGATGCCGAGGAAGCGGCATACAAAGAGGAGCTGGGCCTGTGAGCAAGAAAGTGCAAACCCGATTGCTGAAATACGGTATCACAGGCGGAATTTGCCTGTGTTTGGCGGTCATTTACTGCGTAGCCCGGGATTTTCCCCAACTGAAACTGGTGGAACAATACCGCACCCTATGCGATGCATTTACCATTCCGGGGCTTTTGTGCCTTTGTGTGGGTGTTCTGATTTGGGCATCCAATGACGGCATTTTCTACGGCTTGGGCTACTGCCTGGACGTTGCCCGAAAGGCGCTGATTCCCGGTGGCCGATACAAGATGGAAAAGTATTACGACTATGTGATGCGCCATAAGGCAAAAGCAGTTACCGGCTACGGTTTTCTGTTTATTTGCGGCATCGTGTGTATGGCAGTTGCCATTGTATTTCTGGTGCTGTTTTACAGGATTTATTAAACAAAACAGGACACCGGCGGTGTCCTGTTTTTGTCCCATAAACTGCGATTTGACTGGGAATAAGAACTGTGGTATGATAAAAGAAAAAGGAGTTTTTGCTATGACCATACAGGAAAAAATTACCGCCGCGGCGGAATATATTTTACAAAAGGTATCCCAGCGTCCCACTATTGCGTTGGTGCTTGGCAGCGGTCTGGGTGACTATGCAGACACACTGGAGCAGAGTGTAAAAATTCCCTATTCTGAAATTCCCAACTTCCCCCAGCCTACCGTAGAGGGTCACACCGGCGCTTTCGTATTCGGTGTGAAAGAGGGCAAGCAAGTGGTGGTTGCCCAGGGCCGTGTCCACTACTATGAGGGTCTTGCTATGCAGGAAATCACATTGCCCATTCGTGTGCTGGCGGCAATCGGCGTAAAAACCCTGGTGCTGACCAACGCGGCAGGCGGTGTAAACTTAGGCTATAAGCCCGGCACCTTGATGCTGATTTCCGACCACATCAACTACTCCGGTATGAATCCGCTGATTGGCAAGAATCTGGAGAAATTCGGCCCTCGCTTCCCGGATATGAGCGACCTGTATACCGGCGCTTTGCGGGAGGCAATCAAGGAAAATGCCGCCGCCGCGGGAATCCCCCTGGAGGAGGGCGTGTATTTGATGTACTCCGGTCCCAACTATGAAACGCCGGCAGAAATTCGCGCATTCCGCACCCTGGGCGCAGATGCGGTGGGTATGTCCACCGTGCCGGAGGCATTGGTGGCAGGTCACAGCGGCTTGCAGGTGGTGGGCGTGTCCTGCATCACCAATATGGCGGCGGGCGTGCTGCCTCAAAAACTGCACCATTCCGAAGTGGTGGAAACCGCTGCCCGTGTCCACGATTTGTTCCACAGATTAGTGGATATCATTTTGCGCAGTTGTTAATCATTGCCGTTAAGGAGAGAATGTTATGTATCATCGTATGAACATTGCCGGTCTTGACCGGGATCTGCCCATCTGCAAGGTAACAGACGATCTGTATATTGCAGGCTTCGTGATTTTTGGCGACCAGGAGCTGACCGTTGCCTGCGCAAAGGCGCTGCTGGAGAGAGCTCCGGCGTACGACTATCTCATTACTGCCGAGGCAAAGGGAATTCCCCTTGCCCACGAGATGGCTCGCCAGAGCAATGCCGAGAAGTATTTTCTGGCAAGAAAAGCGCCCAAGCTGTATATGACGGGGGTGTTTGAATCTTCCGTAAAATCCATCACCACTGCAAAGGAGCAGACCTTGTATCTGGATACCGCCGATGCAGAACTGATGAAGGGCAAGCGGATTTTGCTGGTGGACGATGTGATTTCCACCGGAGAGAGCCTGCGGGCGCTGGAGGTTTTGGTGGAAAAGGCCGGCGGTGAGATTGTGGGCCGTATGGCAATCCTTGCCGAGGGAGACGCTCAGGACAGAGAAGACCTGATTTACTTAGAAAAATTGCCTCAGTTTAATCCGGATGGCACAGTAAAGGCATAAATCCGCCTGTAAAAGGCGCGTAAACAGAACCTTGGAGTTGAAGTTTGTGAAGTTTGACAACACCTATGTAACCATTGATTTAGATGCAATTTCAGAAAATTTTCAGGCGGTTCAGCAAAAAACGGGTGTGCCGGTAATGGCAGTTGTTAAGGCCGATGGTTACGGCCACGGCGCCATTCAGGTTGCCCGCCAACTACAGGATAGCTGCGCCTTTTTCGGGGTGTCTTCTATGCTGGAGGCGTTGGAGCTGCGGGATGCAGGGATTACAACCCCCATTCTGATTTTGGGGCATATACAGCCCGAGGCTTTTGCTGCTGCTATACGGCAGGGGATTCGTCCTTCCATTTTTCGGCTGGAGGATGCAAAATTACTGTCGGAAACGGCTTTGCAGGAGGGGCTTGTTGCTCCGTTCCACTTGGTGGTTGATACAGGAATGAGCCGTATCGGCTTTCAGGCTACGGAGGAAGATGCAGATATTTGCAAAGAAATTTGCAAACTGCCCGGCATTGTTGCCGAGGGTTTGTTCAGCCACTTCGCCACCGCCGATTGCGCAGATTTGACAAAAGCAAAGCTGCAGGCGGAGAAATTCGACAACTTCTACAGAATGTTAAAGGACCGCGGGGTAGAGGTAAAGCTCCGCCATATGAACAATTCCGCGGGAATTATGAACTTTCATCAGCATTATGAGCTGGTGCGCGGGGGAATCATTTTATACGGATTGTATCCCAGCAGTGAAGTGAATTCTACCGATCTGCCGCTGAAGCCCGCCTTGAGCTGGCGCAGCCGTGTGACCCACGTGAAACTACTGGAGGTGGGACGGGAGATCAGCTACGGCGGCGACTATGTGACAACGAAGCCGACTATGGTAGCAACCGTACCTGTGGGCTATGCAGACGGGTACAGACGGTCTCTCAGCGGGAAATTCTACGTGCTGATCCGCGGCCGGAAAGCTCCCATTTTGGGCAGGATCTGTATGGACCAAATGATGGTGGACGTCACCCATATTCCCGGTGTAACCGTGGGGGATACTGTGGTGCTGGTTGGCGCAGACGGAGAGAATGCCATTTCTGTGGAGGAGATTGCCCAGGTGGCAGGTTCGTTTAACTATGAATTTGTCTGCGGCATCGGACGCCGCGTTCCCAGATATTATCTGCGCGGCGGCAAAATTGTGCAGCAGGTGAACTATCTGTTGGATAGCAAATAAAAAAACAGGAGGAAAGTTTGGACAATACTTCCTTACGGAGTGTTGCTCTTCCTCCTGTTTTTTGTTTTGTGTTCAGGCTTCGTAGCCGGGCTTGCCCAGCAAACGGAACATATTCCGCTTGTAGAATTCCACGCCGGGCTGATTGAAGGGGTTAACCCCCAGCATATAGGCGGAAACGCCGCAGGCAAGCTCGAAGAAGTAGAACATCTCACCCAGCTTCCGGGCATTCAGCTCGCCCATATCCATTGTGATAACAGGCACGTTGCCATCTACGTGGGCTGCCAAAGTACCTTGGAAGGCCTGCTCGTCCACAAAGTCCAGGGTCTTGCCGGTGAGATAATTCAAGCCGTCCAGATTCTTGTAGTCACTGCCGATGGTGAGCTTTTGGGCGGGCGCATCAAAGCGAATCATCGTTTCAAAAATGTTCCGTTCACCCTGCTGAATCATCTGACCCAGGCTGTGCAAATCGGGGGTAAACTCCACAGAAACAGGGAAGATGCCCTTGCCGTCTTTGCCCTCGGATTCTCCAAAGAGCTGCTGCCACCAGCCGCCCATCATCTTAAAGCTGGGCTCAAAGGATTCAAAAAGCTCAATGACCTTGCCTCTGCGATACAGCAGATTCCGGGTTGCGGCATAGAGCCAAACGGGATTTTCAAAGGAACGGATATCATAGGTTTTCATCGCCTCGTAAGCGCCGTTCATAACCTCCATAGGGTCAATGCCGGCAACGGCCATAGGCAACAAACCCACGGCGGTGAGCACGCTATAACGGCCGCCCACATCGGGGGGAATCACGAAACTCTCCCAGCCCTCCTCTGTGACCATCTGCCGCAGAGCGCCGTTTTCGGGGTCGGTGATGGCATAGGTGCGTTTCTTTGCGCCCTCTGTGCCGTATCTGCGTTCCAGCAGCCACCGCAGCGCGCGGGTGGCGATTGCAGGCTCGGTGGTAGTGCCGGACTTGCTGATAATGGCAATAGAGAAATCCTTACCCTCCAGCAGGCGGGTCAGTTCGTTCCAGCCTCTGGTGGACAGAGTGTTGCCTGCGTAATAAATCTGGGGATTGCCCTTACCCTTGCCAATGTTGTGGTTGCAGCCCTGCAACAGTTCAATGGCAGCCCGGGGGCCTAAGTAAGAACCGCCAATACCAATTACAATAAATACGTCGGAATCAGAGCGAATTTGCGCTGCAGCAGCGCGAATGCGACGGATTTCGTCGGTTTCTTCGCAGGTGGGAAGCTGATACCAACCCAAAAAATCATTTCCCTCGCCGTTGCCCTCGGACAGGGTGAGGTGCGCATCGAAAACCTCTTTCTCCGCAGCCAGCAGGTCGGGCAAAGAGAGGTCTCCCCACACGTTAGAAATGTCAACCTTAATCATAAAGCAGTTCGTCCTTTCGTTACGATATAATAATATGTTACAACAAATTCTCCGTTTACGCAAGTGCAGAACAAAGAATTTATAATTATTTTATACGATAGCTATGGTATTTTTCAAAAGAATTTTGTATAATAACACAAATTGGAGGTAAGGATATGGAATTTGGATTCGGTGTTGACTTAGGCGGTACAACCGTAAAAATAGCCTGCTTTGACGGAATGGGTGTTTTGCAGGAGAAGTGGGAAATTCCCACCCGCATAGAAGATAGCGGCGCAAAGATTCTGCCGGATATTGCCCAAGCCCTGCAGACCTATTGCCATACCCACGGCATTACACAGGTGCTGGGCATAGGCATCGGTGTACCCGGCGCAGTGACCGATGACGGTGTTGTGAATCGCTGCATCAACCTGGGTTGGGGCAAGTTCAATATTGTGCAAGAGCTAACAAAATTGACCGGTTTTCCTGTAGTTGCCGGCAACGATGCTACGGTGGCGGCGCTGGGTGAATGCCGAAAGGGTGGTGGACAGGGCCGGAAAAATGTGGTAATGGTTACGCTGGGCACAGGCGTTGGCGGTGGCATCGTGGTAGGTGGAAAGCTGATTCACGGCACCAACGGCGCAGGTGGCGAAATCGGCCATATGGTATTGAACCGGCAGGAAACGCAACGGTGTAACTGTGGAAAACGGGGCTGTGTAGAACAGTATTGCTCCGCGCCTTCCATTGTGCGTATGGCGAAAAACTATTTGGCGGATACCAACAAGGATTCTTCTCTTCGGGGGAAGGACATAACATGCAAGGATGTGTTCGATTTTGCAGAACAAGGCGATGAGATCTGCCAAGCGGTGTTAGAACAGGTGTATAGCTACCTGGGAGAGTTTTTGGCAAATGTCTGTTGTGTGGTTGATCCTGAGATTGTGGTTTTGGGCGGCGGTGTCAGCAAGGCAGGCGTGCCTCTGCTGGAGGGGGTAAAGCGACACTTTGCCCGCTATGCCTACCACCCTTGTGTAGATACGGAATTCGCTTTGGCTACGTTAGGAAATGACGCAGGTGTCTACGGCGCATTTCAGATGTTATTAGATTATTGATTTTACAGAAAAGGAAAACAGAATGTATACGTGTTGCAGCTTGTGTCCCCGGGAATGTAAAGTGAATAGAGCCGCTGGGGAGACAGGCTATTGCGGCTGCCCCGATAAGGCGCTGGTGGCAAAAACCATGCTTCACAAGTGGGAAGAGCCTGCTTTGGCGGGAAGTGGGGGCAGCGGCGCAATCTTCTTTGGGGGCTGCACGTTGGGCTGCGCGTATTGCCAAAACAGAGCGATTTCTGCATTTCCCGCGGGGACGGAAATGAATTCTGCCCAGCTTAGACGGGTTATGGAGGATTTGATTGCCCAAGGGGCAGAGAATATTGATCTGGTGACCCCCACCCACTTTTTGCCAACGATCATACCTGCCCTGCAGCCTAAGCTGCCTGTGCCTGTGGTGTATAACTGCGGAGGCTATGAAAAGACAGAAACCATAGAAAAATTAGAGGGCTTGGTGGATATTTACCTGCCGGATATGAAATATGCCGACGGTCTTCTGGCAAAAACCCTGTCGGGGGCGGAGGACTATTTTTCCGTGGCAGCGAAAGCTATTTTGGCGATGGCTCGGCAGGTAGGGTCTGTGCAATGGCAGGGAGATAAGGTGATCAAGGGTGTGATAATCCGCCATTTGGTTCTGCCGGGGCAGGTGGAGAATTCCCTGAAGGTGCTGGATTGGATTGGAGAAAATTTTGGGCCGGGGGAGGTTTTGGTGAGTCTGATGCGCCAGTATACGCCGATGCCCGGGTTGTCTGCGCCCTTCGACAGAGCGATAACCGAACAGGAGTACCAATCCGTGCTAAGCTGGATGTACCTGAACAATTTGCAGGGTTTTACCCAGGAGGAAAGCGCCAGCAATCGGGCTTACATTCCGGATTTTGAAAACAAATTACCGCGCCGTGAAACCTAACGGCGCGGTAATGGTTTTTATGGGGTTACTTGGCGGGATTTCCTGCGGTATCAGAGCCGTCACCCACAAGGCCCAAACGCTTTGCGGCATCCTCACGCATTTTGTACTTGAGAATCTTGCCTGCCGCATTCATTGGGAAACTATCCACAAATTCGATATATTTCGGCACTTTGTGGCGCGCCATACTTGCTTTGATGTAGGCGGTCATTTCCTCTACGGTTACAGAGCCGGCTTCTTTCAGAATGACGCAAGCCATAATCTCCTCGCCGTACTTTTTGTCGGGAACGCCGATGACCTGCACGTCCTTAACGGCGGGGTGGGTGTAGATAAATTCCTCAATTTCCTTGGGGTAGATATTCTCACCGCCGCGGATAATCATATCCTTCAAGCGGCCTGTAATGCGGACGTTTCCTTCCTCGTCCATACAGGCAAGGTCACCGGAGTGGGGCCAGCCGTCTTTATCGATGGTGTCGGCGGTAGCCTGGGGCATTTTGTAGTAGCCCTTCATTGTGTTGTAGCCCTTGGCGCAGAACTCACCGTTCACACCGGGACCCACCTCTAAGCCGGTCTCCGGGTCAACAATCTTGCACTGCACGTGGGGGAAGGCGTAGCCTACCGTATCGGTACGCACCTCCAACGTATCCGTCCAGGCCGACATCGTATTGCCGGGGGCGCACTCGGTTTGACCGTAAACACTAACGATGCCGGTCATATGCATTTCGTCCGGCTGGGCGGCGCGGCGCATCAGCTCGGGAGGACAACCGGCGCCTGCCATAATGCCGGTACGCATATGGCTGAAATCGGTCTTGCGGTAGTCCGGGTGGTTG
>JAZNDB010000028.1:0-19192 GCA_045587845.1 Faecousia sp. | reverse complement strand
GCAAACAGAGCAGAAATACTTTGTATACTGACCATCGGTGCTCTTAAGAGGTGAATAAGAGTGACCTGCTGCGATGGGCACATCCCACTCAAGGTCGCAAGAACGGCAGATAACTGTGTACTTACCGTCAACAGTACAGGTAGGCTCAACGCGGCTACCGGGAATCTCTCTCGTACGGGTGTGCTTGCACTCCTCAACGGGATCGGTCTCAGTGGGTTCGGTTACAGTAGGCTCGGTTACAGTAGGCTCAGTCACGTTAGGAACAGTAGGCTTCGTATTGCCGCCGTTCTCAGGAACGGTGGGTTTTGTACTGTCATCTTCGGGAACAGTAGGTTTCGTGCTGTCACCGCTACTGGGGTCGGTGCTTTCCGTAGAAGAGCCGCCAGTGGGAGTGGTAGCAGCATTTGTCTGCTCGGTTGCAGCGATGCTTCCGGTAGGGGAAGTATCAGGCTCGGTGTTTTGATTATCATTTTTGCGACAGGCGCATAATGATATCAAAAGGGTTAGAATGAGAAGAAAAAGTAATATTTTTTTCATAACAGCCACCTTTCTTTACAAAGAAATGGATTTCTATACCATTGTATCATACAAAATTCACAACAACAATGATTCAAATATAAATAATTTTGATATATGATATAAAAATTTTGTATAATTTTAGGAAAAGAGAGCAAGCGTCGTCCAACACTTGCTCTCTTTTAACGGCAAAGGAAACTACCACGGCAACAGAAATGTTTGTAGCATTTTAAAGAATTATGTTTTCTTTTGGGAAATCAAGTACTGATTCAGCACACCGCCGTAAAACACAATGGATATGCAGAAGTACAGCCACAGCATACTCAGCGCCACGGCATAAACCGAGCCGTAAATATTGGCATAGCCGGAGAAATTCTCCACATAAATAGAAAACAGATCGGAAAAAACCAGCCAGCCAACGGATGCCAGCAATGCTCCCGGCAGACTGTTGCGGAAGGAGTTTTTCTTGTTGGGCAGCGCCATAAACATTGCAGAAAACAGGCCTGTTTGCAGCAAAAGCATCAGGATAAACCGCCAGTCCACAACCTCCCACAGAAAATTCGTAAGGGGTGAGTTTTCAAAATGCAGGGCCTGCACAATGGTAGTGCCGAACACGTTTAACACCAGCGTTGCCAGCAGCATCAAAAGGAACAAAAAGGTGTAAAACACACTGACGCCCCTTGTGTAAAGATAGCCACGGCTTTCCTCTACTTTGTAGATGGCATTGAGCCCTGTGAGCAGACCGAAAACACCGCGGCTTGCCGACCACAGACCGGTAAGGGCGGACAGGGAAATCACCGCGCCGGAGGTATTTCGGTAGGTGCTGATAATCAGCCGTTTGGCAGAGGGCAGCAAAGCCTCCGGCAGAAAACCGCCCACCAAATCCGTCAACGTTTCCACCTGCAGGCCGGTGTAGCGCAGCAAAGACAGCACCAGCACCAACAGAGGAAAAACAGACAGAACAATAAAGTAACCCGCGCCGGCGGCGTGAATACCGATTTTTTGCCGGGAAAGGTAGGCACCCATTGCAGAAATTTTCGCCAAAACGGAATTTTTCGGCATATTCATAGAATCCCCCCAATTTGCTATGGAGTATGTAGCGAGTCTTGCAAAAAGGGTGTGTTATGAAACACACCCTTTTGTACTTATTCTGCTGATATTAAATAGTAATATACAGGCTGACCGCCCCGGAGCAAATTCACGTCTGCATTGGGGCAGATATCCGCAAACAGGTCAGCGGTTTTCTGGGCCTGCTTCTCGGTGATATCCTCGCCGTAGTAAATGGTAATATACTCCTTGCCGGACTTGTTGACTTTCTCCGCCAGGGCCTTCAAAAGCACCTTAACATCACGGCCTGTGCCGAACAGCGCGCCGCCATAGAGCGCCAGATAGTCGCCCTCATGGATATCGTGTCCGTCAAAATCGGAATTGCGGGCAGCATAGGTAATCTGCATAGTGTCCACGGTGTCCAGAGATTCTGTCATTGCGTCCACATTTTCCTGCGCTTCACCCTCGGGATTGAAGTTCAGCATTGCAGTAATGCCCTGAGGAACGGTCTTGCTGGGAATCACAATTACGTTCTTGGGGGTCAGAGCGTCTACCTGCTGAGCAGCCATAATGATGTTCTTGTTGTTAGGCAGAACAAAGACAGTTTCTGCGGGCACTTTGTTTACCACCTCAAGAATATCCTGGGTGCTGGGGTTCATAGTTTGACCGCCGGAAATAATGCCGTCAACGCCCAAGTTCATAAATACGTCTGCCAGACCGTCACCGGCGCAAACGGATACCACACCCAAAGCCTTCTCAGGCTCGGCAATCTTGGGCGCAATTTCCTGCTCACTCATAACCTTTTCGGTGTGTTGCAGGCGCATATTTTCAATCTTGACAGTGACAAAAGAGCCGTAGTCAATGGCTTCGTGGAGGGCCTTGCCGGGGTCGTTGGTGTGTACGTGGACCTTAATGATTTCCTCGTCGTCTACCAGTACCAGACTATCGCCCAGGCTGCTCAAAAATTCCCGCAGCTTCTCAGGATCGTTATCGTTTTCCCGGGAGATGATGAACTCTGTGCAGTAGGTAAAGGTGATGTCTTCAGTATCGAAATCGGAGAAGGTTGCCTCCTCGGCGGTTTCCTCTGCGCCACCTTCGGGCGCAACAATATCCTCACCCCGCAATGCGCACAGCATAGCCTCCAGAGCCACCAGCCAGCCCTTACCGCCGGCATCTACCACACCGGCCTTTTTCAGCACGGGGTTTTGGTTAACGGTGTCAGCCAAAGCAATTTTTGCCTCTTCAATAGCGGCTTCGTGGACAAACTCAAAGTAATTGTTCTCTTTTGCTGCCTCCAGCGCCTTGCCGGCAGCCAGTCTGGCTACGGTCAGAATTGTGCCCTCAGCAGGCTTCATAACTGCCTTATAAGCAGCGTCGACACCTTCCTGCAGCGCCTCTGCCCACAGAACGCCGTTACAGGCTTCCACGCCCTTGAGTTTGCGGGAAATGCCTCGGAACAGCAGTGACAGAATAACACCGGAGTTGCCTCTTGCGCCACGGAGCATAGCAGAGGCGGCAATGGCGGAAGCCTTCTCCAAAGAGGGGTCTTCTGCCTTGCGCAAATCGGCTGCTGCGGCATTGATTGTCATAGACATATTGGTGCCGGTATCGCCGTCCGGCACAGGGAAAACATTCAGTTCGTTAAGCTTTTGCTTGTTAATCTCAACAGATGCGGCTGCGCTGATAACCAGTCGGCGGAAATCTGCGCCGTTAATCGTCTGTCTCAATGGTCGTTACCTCCTAAGCAGAGGGGAGCTGAACACCGCCGGCCCCTCAACAGTTCTTTCTGTATTTTCTGTTTGTTATTCAATGGTGATGGAATCTATATATACATTCACAGCGCGGACCTCGGTGCCGGTGCAGTTGTGAACCATATAACGCACTTCTTTGATAATTGCGTTGCCTACAGCGGTCAGGTTGACACCGTTGCCAACCATAACGTGCAGATCGATGGAAATGGTATCGTCATCGTGGAATTCCACCTTGACACCCTTGCCCATAGATTCTCTTCTCAGCAGGTGATACACACCGTCGGAAACAGAACGGGCAACCATACCCTTGACGCTCATACAGTTGATTGCGGCAGTGCCGGCAATGTCGGTGTAGACGTTGGTGCTGACATTTACAGAACCGTTATCAGTGTTTTGACGAATCATAAGTTACCTCCTTGGTTGGGTTTGGGTTGTTGGGGTTTTTATACAATGCTGTCTTCCCAGCAGTCGGGGGCGGTCAAGCCCATCATTTTCACAACGGTGGGCGCTACGTTAGCAAGGCCGAAAGAGCCTTCCTTTACAGTCCAGTTGTTGTCCTTGTCGTAAATAATAAAGGGAACGGGGTTGAGGGAATGGGCGGTACGGACAGAGGTTTTGCCCTTCTTGGTTTCGGTCATCTGGTCGGCATTGCCGTGGTCGGCAGTGATAAGCACAGTGTAGCCGTTCTTGTCAGCGCAGGACAGCACCTTGGCCAGACATTCGTCCAGCGCCTCCATAGACTCTACAACTGCGTCCATTACGCCGGTGTGACCTACCATATCACCGTTGGGGTAGTTGCAGCGGAGGAACTGGAATTTCCCAGATTCCATAGCCTCTATCATAGCGGCGGTAACCTCTCTGCACTTCATAGCGGGCGCCTGCTCAAAGGGAATTACGTCAGAGGGAATCTCCAAATAGGTTTCCAGTTCTTCGGACACCTTGCCGGAACGGTTGCCGTTCCAGAAGTAGGTGACGTGACCGTACTTCTGGGTCTCGGAGCAGGCAAATTCGTTGATGCCGGCAGCAACCATTACCTCGGTCAGCGTGTTCTGAATCACAGGGGGCTGCACAAGATAGTTTTCGGGAATGTTCAGGTCACCGTCATACTGGAGCATACCGGCAAACTTCACACCGGTGTAATCTCCCCGGTCAAACTTATCAAAGTCCTTGCGGTCGAAGGCAAGGCTGATTTCCTGGGCCCGGTCACCGCGGAAGTTGAACAGAACAACGCTGTCGCCATTGGCAATCTTGGCCACAGGCGCGCCGTTGCGGGCAACAACAAAGGCAGGCAGATCCTGGTCGATCACGCCGGTCTCAGCCCGGTAGGTCTCAATGGCTTCCTTGGCGGAGGCGAATTGGCGGCCGATGCCCTGCACGTGGGTTTTCCAGCCGTTTTCAACCATTGCCCAGTTGGCTTCATACCGGTCCATAGTCACCTGCATACGGCCACCGCCGGAAGCAATGGCATAATCGCAGCCGTCTGTGTTCAGTTCACACAGAACATTTTCCAGCATCTCCACATATTCCAAAGCGGAGGTAGCGGGCACATCACGGCCGTCCAGCAGAATGTGGCAGTAAGCCTTCTTCACACCCGCTTTGTGGGCAGTCTTCAAAAGGGCAATCAGGTGATGAATATTGGAGTGCACATTGCCGTCGGACAGCAGACCCATAAAGTGCATAGCTTTGCCGGCCTTAGCGTTCTCTACCAAGTCCACCCAAGTGCTGGAAGCGAACAGAGAGCCGTTCTCAATGGATTCGCCAACCAGCTTTGCGCCCTGAGAATATACCTGACCGCAGCCGAGGGCATTGTGACCAACCTCGGAGTTGCCCATATCCTCGTCGGAGGGCAGACCAACGGCAGTACCGTGGGCTTTCAGGTATGTATGAGGACAGGTGGCAAGCAGGTTATCCAGCGTGGGGGTTTTTGCGACCACAACGGCATCGCCGCTGCCGCCGTCACCCTTGCCTACACCGTCCATAATTACCAAAACAATGGGTTTTTTCATAAAAGGAAATCCTCCTATATCTATATGCACATACTATGGCATTTTATTATTTGTATTATTTTACATCATTTTAATGAAAATTACAACCTATTTTTGCAAAATGGTGTAGAAGGAAAGAAAACAAGGGAAAGGCTTTTGCCTTTCCCTTGTTTTGGTGCCGCTGACCGGAATCGATTTACATTTTTGCCACAGGCAAAAATAATAGTAGCCACCAGTCTGTGAACTGGTGGCAGCAAGCGTCCACCGGACACTTGCATTTAAATGGGTTCGATTCTAGGCAACTACAAAATAATCCCATAGCCCTTTTGAGGGCTATGGGATTATTGGTGCCGCTGACCGGAATCGAACCGGTACGGATTTTACTCCGAGGGATTTTAAGTCCCTTGTGTCTACCTGTTCCACCACAGCGGCAAGCGCAGATTATAATAACACATTTTTATCGGTCCGTCAAGAACAGGTTTGCGACCTGTTCTAACAATATGATTGCAAAAAAAGGAAATTATGTTATGATTATATCAACAATAACAAGGATTGGAACAAGGAGCAACCTATGGACTTTTTCGGTTATCCCCTTTGGGTAGTGGCATTGATTTGCTTTGGCGTGTTCTGCGCCTCCTTTATGGACGCCATCGGCGGCGGTGGGGGGATTATCTCCGTTCCCAGTTATCTGCTGGCAGGCATTCCGGTGCATTTGGCGCTGGGCACAAATAAGCTCTCCTCCTGCATCGGTACGGTGGCATCCACTGTGCGGTATGTGAAAAACGGCTGTGCAGACTGGGTTTTGGGCATTCCCTCTATTCTGCTTGCTTTGGTAGGCGCCCATTTCGGCACCCGTTTGCAACTGATGATAGACGAGCGATACTTAAAATTTGCGCTGCTGCTTGTTCTGCCTGTGATTGCGGCAATTCTGTTAAAGAAAAAGAGCCTGCCGGAAGAGCGAAAGCCTATGAACGAATGGGCGCGCAGAGGAATTGTTTGGGGATTTTCTCTGGTGGTTGGCGCTTATGACGGCTTTTACGGTCCCGGCACCGGCACATTTTTACTTCTAGCATTCTGTTATTTGGGAAAAATTGATGTACGGACTGCCTCGGGAAACGTAAAGCTGGTAAACCTTGCCTCCAATGTGGGTGCTTTGGCTACCTCTTTGGCGGCAGGAAAGGCGCTGATTCCCCTTGGCTTACTATCTGCGGTATTTGCCACTGCAGGACAGTACTTAGGCGCAGGACTGGCGCTGAAAAACGGCGCAAAGATTGTGCGCCCGGTGATTTTGGTGGTTCTTGTCCTGTTAACGGGGAAGATTATACTGGAGCTTTTTGGTATTGCCTGAGTTGCGTGCTGCCGTGGAATATATATGCAAAGCAGTGCCGGCCGGCACTGCTTTTCTTGCTGAATTTTCTAGCAGGAATCTGGCTTCCCAGGGTTGCATTTGCCAAGGAACTTTGCTATAATACACACATCCATATAAAAAAGGAAGGATGACGTATATGAAACGATTGATTGCTCTGCTTTTGGCACTGTGCCTTCTGGCAGGCCTGATGCTGTGCGGCTGCAAAAAGAAAAACACGGGCGATGACACCCCGGGAACTACCCAGGGTAGCGAGCAGAATACGACCCAGGAAACAACAGAAGAAACAAAGCCCAAGGAGGTTTTGTATCGGCATCCGCTTACCGGCGCGCCGTTGGATGCGCCCTGGTCCGGTCAGACGGTTGCAGTTATGATTAACAACCTGAAAAAGGCTATGCCCCAAAAGGGTATTGGCAGCGCAGATATCCTCTACGAAATTGAAGTAGAAGGTGACATTACCCGTTGCCTGGCAGTGTTCACAGACCTGTCCAAGGCGGGCGCTATCGGCCCCATCCGCAGCGCAAGAACAGCGTTTAACAGCGTGGCGGTTTCCTATGATGCGCCTTTGATGCACTGTGGCGGCAGCCCCGGATTGGGCTTGGCCGGTCGGTATGACGATTCCAGCGACAAGATCGACAACTGGGAGCATATTGACGCAGACAGCAAGTATTTCTATCGGGATTATGAACGTTACAGCACCGGCAATTATGCCTGGGAGCACGTTTTGTTTACCTCCGGCGAAAACCTGCAGAATGCTATCGAGGCTTACGGCTATAACACACCCACAAGTGATACCTACGGTTTGCAGTTTGCAGACGGAGTGGAGCTGAACGGCGAAAAGGCAGAGAAGGTTACCATCCAGTTCAAGGGTGGCAAGAAGACCATTCTGACCTACAATGCTGAAACAAAGCAGTACGGTCTGGATATGCACGGCACTGAGCATATTGACGGCAATACCAATGAGCCTGTGACCTTCAAGAACGTAATTGCTATTTACACCAAGCAGTGGGTAGCATCTGATGGAACCCACAAGTTCTACACAACCATCGGTTCCGGCGAGGGCTATGCGGCAATCAACGGCAAGATTGTGCCCATTACGTGGAATCGTGAGAGTCTGCGTGCGCCCTTTACATACACCTTGGCAGATGGCACAGCCCTGAGCTTGGATGTGGGTACAACCTTTATCGCATTGGTGGGCATCAAGAACCCCATTGCATACGAATAAAAACCAGTCCCCGGCGGAACCCCGCCGGGGATATTTTAAAACAGGGAGTTTTTAGAGAGGGCTTTCTGGGAAAAGAGAGATAGAGAGGTAATTAAATATGCGTTTACAGCTGACAAAACTGGAGAAGAGCTGGATTCTTTACGATGTGGCAAACTCCGCATTTATTCTGCTGGTATCCACGTTACTTCCTGTTTATTTTGACTATCTGGCGGCAAAGGACGGATTGAGTCAGTCAGACTATCTGGCATACTGGGGATATGCCGGTTCGGTGGCAACCATACTGGTTGCGGTGCTGGGTCCTGTGTGCGGCACGTTGGCAGACCAACGGGGTTTCAAAAAACCTTTGTTTGTGCTGAGTATGCTTTTGGGTGTTACAGGCTGCGCACTGCTGGGTGTGGCGTGGAACTGGCTGTCCTTTTTGGTGATTTTTGTGATTGCCAGAGTGGGTTATAATACCAGCATCGTGTTCTATGACGCAATGCTGCCGGAGATTACCACCCACGAAAAAATGGACAGAGTATCCACCCTTGGCTATGCCTTGGGCTATATCGGCTCTGTGATTCCCTTTGCGGTGTGTCTGGTGGCGGTGCTTGGCAGCGACATCTTTGGCATCAGCCAAATTACCGCGCTGATTATATCCTTTGTAATTACCGCCCTTTGGTGGGCAGTTTGCAGCTTGCCCCTGGTGAAAAAATACCGTCAAACGGCTTGCTGTGAAAGACAGGGAAACCCTGTGGTCTCCACATTCCGCCAGCTGGCAGATTCCTTTAAAGAGGCAAAAAAACACAAGCATATTTTTGTGTACCTGATTGCATTCTTCTTCTTTATTGACGGCGTGTATACCATTATCGATATGGCTACTGCCTACGGAAAGTCCCTGGGATTGGAAACAACGGGTCTGCTTTTGGCGCTGCTGGTCACCCAAATTGTTGCATTCCCCTGTTCTATTCTTTTCGGACGGTTCTCTGCCAAGTATGATACAGGATTGCTCATTAAGGTTTGCATTGTTTGCTATACGGGCATTGCATTGTTTGCTGTGTTCCTGGCGCACCAGTGGCAATTCTGGATGCTGGCCATACTGGTGGGTATGTTTCAGGGTGGTATTCAGGCGCTGAGCCGTTCTTACCTGGGCAAGATTATTCCTGCGGAGCAAAGCGGTGAATACTATGGCCTTATGGACATTTGCGGCAAAGGCGCATCCTTTGTGGGCACAACCTTGGTTGCGGTGATGAGCCAGTTGACCGAGGGAATGCAATTCTCTTTGTTTGGTCTTCCCATTGCCAATACAGGCATAGCGGTAGGCTCTATTGCGGTGCTGTTTGCCATTGGCTTTGTGGTTTTCTGCTATGCGGATAAGCTGAACAAAAACAGAAGCGATGTGTAAAATAAAAAAGGAGGGTCGTTGACCCTCCTTTTTTCATATAAAGCCTCCCTTGTGTAAAGGGAGGTGGCTTGCCAAAGGCAAGACGGAGGGATTGTTTTAAGCAGTAAGAACTAGGCAAAAAAGGACAATCCCCCACCGCCTGCGGCGGAGCCCCCTTTACACAAGGGGGCCTTTTTGTTATTGCTGGATTCTGAATACCGCCATACCGGGCGCATCGGGCGCCAGCAGACTTACCTGATAAAGAGTCTCGGCTACATCAGCGCGGGTCATAGGCGCGTTAGCGTCCAACATCACGCCGTTTTCCGCCAAAACCGTCAAGCTGGCCATAGCCCGGGAAGGAATATCCTCCTGACTTGCGCTGACCTGCTCCAAAGCCTCGCTGCTGACAGTCAAATCCAGCGCGTTTTGCAGCATAACTGCCACCTCAGCGCCTGTAATGGCCTCGTGCAATGCAGCGCTTTCCTGCCAGTTGTCCAGCAGGCCGCTGCGCTGCGCGGCAGCCAGATAGGGCTTTAACCACTGGGGCGCATCTGCAGGTAACTGAGCATCCATACCGTCTTCCAAGGGAATATCCAGCAGCTTTACAACCATTGCCAGAAATTCTTCCCGGCTGACGGTTTTGTCGGGGTAGAAGCAGGTGTTGCCGCCTACCTGTTCACCCACAAAAAGACCGCTGTTTCGTAACCACTCTGCCTCAAAACGGCAATCGTAGCCCACGGTGTCGGTGTACTGCTTGGAATCGGTGGGTTTCAGAATCTGCACAGTCACCGTTGCAATGCGGGAAACATTCCCCGCAGGGTCAGTGGCGGTGTAGGTGAAGGAATCAATACCTACCTTGTTTTTCTTGGGGGTGTAGGTGAAGCTGCCGTCCTGTCCAAGCTCTACTGCGCCCCGCTTGGGACTGCGCACAACAGTGTAGGTCAGCGCCTGCTCTTCCGGGTCGCTGGCTTTCAGCATACCGGTGTTGGGCAGATTCTTATAGGTTTCAATGGCGAAATCTTCGGCAACGGGCGCTTTATCTTCCTTGCCGCGAATGCCGATGGTCATCGTGGCATTCTTTTCTACCCGATTTTCATAAATGGGCAGATAGCTGATCACCGCCTGTGCGTCCTGCTGGGTACGCAGAGGGTGGAATGAAAGCTGTTCCAGTTGGTCTGCGGTCAGAATATCACCCTTACGCAGCACCCGCTTGCCCAGCAAAACCGTGCCGGCAGAGGGGTCGGGCAGGTTGGTGATGCAAATGCCCGTAAGGCCTTCTTCTTCGGGGGAGAACACTTCCGCCGTGAAGCAGTATACAGCATCGCAATCCACCTCTGCCCCGGCGGCGCCTACACCCAGACTCAGCAGGCAGCAAAGCGCCAGGAACAGACTAATCATACGAATTCGATTCATGGGAAAACCTCCTGTTTTTGTGTTCGCAGGTAGTGTTTGCCACAGCATTAAAATTTATACAAAAAAGTGTTGGCGGAACAGGGAATATTCATTGACAACAATATGATTTGTGATACAATGAGGGTGAAAAATTTGTTTAAACGGAGGAAACAATTATGAGAAAATTCCCCAAAAGACCTGCCATTCGCAAGTTGGGCACCATTGCGTCCCACGTGGTAGAAACCACCCCCCTGGTATTCCACGACCGCCTGTACCGCTTTGAGGTTATCCGCCGCAGAGAGCTGGTAGATCCCGATAGCAAATTTGAAGGCTACTGGGGCAGCTTGGAAGAAAAACCCTGCCTGCGTTTTGTTGATGTGCGCACCAACACCCCCACTCCCTTCTTTGCAGATGGCCACGCATTCGGCTTTGCTTATGCTGAGGGAGATATGATGTATGTGGTTACCGGCTCTACACCCAAATGGGGCAGTGACGGTCTGGTGTTCTACCGTTCCACCGATCTGGTGAATTGGGAGCAGTATGCTACATTGGATCTGCCTGGCTGGAAGACCTACAATATGAACATTGCCAAGAAGGACGGCTACTACATTCTGATGGTGGAAATCAGCGCTCCTGTGGAGGAGGCCGGCGAATATCCCTTCACCTTCCGGTTCTTCTATTCCAAGGATATGACCAACTGGACAAAGCTGCCCTCTGAGTACGTATTCCAAAAGGACCGCTATTGCGGCAGTCCCTCTATCTACACCTTTGATGACGATCCCTATTTCTATGTGGGCTACTGTGAGGGCTACCCCAACTACCGCTTTACCATCTCCATTGCCCGTTCCAAGGACCTGCTGAACTGGGAGTACAGCCCCATCAACCCTGTGCTGATGTACGACGAGGTGGAGGATAAGAAAATCGCATCTCCCTTCCTGACCCCTGAGGAACGGAAAAGAATTGACGAGGCGCTGGATATCAACAACTCCGATATGGAGCTGTGCGAATTTTTGGGCAGAACCATTATTTACTATAGCTGGGGCGACCAGAGAGGCACAGAGTTCCTGGCAGAGGCTTGCTACGAAGGCAGTATGAAGGAATTCCTGCAGGGCTGGTTTGAAGTAAAAGAATAAGGAAAAACGGTGGTGCATTGCACCACCGTTTTTGTTTTAGTACAACCAATACGGCAGCGGATCACCCATTGGTGGCCGCTGTATCTTATAATATACGAATAATAATTGCAATTGACGGCAGATAAGACTATAATGGTAAAAAACAGATTTCAGCTAAAACCTACAGGACAATGTGTAGAAACAGCCGATTTTATTGGCGTTAAAGTGAAAGCATAAAGAAAAATGCGTGTGGAGGAGGACCAAAATGAAGAAACGGATCTTAAGTATGTTGCTAGTATTCTGTGTGGTTATCAGTGTGCTTCCCGTAACAGCCTTTGCAGCAGAAGGCCGGGCTGTAGACGAAAGTGAAACAGCACCCTTCTACTTGCTAAACTTTTCCGGGGGATTTACCGCAGATCTTGACTATGTTTATACAAAGCCTTTCTTCTATTCTCCCACCAATGAGAAGTGGGATGCGTTGGATGTGTCCTGGAATGGCAAAAGAACCATTCCGGAATTGGCACAGGCCCTTAAGGACGAGTTTAACCCGCGTCCGGACGGCACCCGTTATTTTTATTTTGCTGCGCTGGGCAGTGCTATGAAAAAGAACCACGAGCTATATCTCTATCACGAAAAGATTATTGGGCTTACAAAGGCCTGGCTGGAAGAATTCCTGGCTGAGTACCGGCGTATTGGTGGCAAGTTGGATGGTGTCGCTTTGGATATTGAATTTACAGGCGCCCGTGCATATGAACTGCCTGCCCGTGTTTCCGAGGATCCTTTATATTACGAAAAAGTTGTGCAGCACCCTATGTATGCCACTACCCTCCGGCCTTTGTTGGAGGAGCGTGGTTTTCAGTTCTGGCCCGATTCTACGAAACCGGAAATTTACAGCGCTGATAAAAACGCCGGTTCTGAGTATGCCCAAAGCTATCAGATTTGGGATGTTGTTTACCGCAATCGTCTGTCTATATACCTGAATGATGCGGTTGTAGCTCCGCTGCATAAGTATTATCCGGATGCCATTGTTTTTGATTATCAATCGACCAATTACTACGGCTGGCAGAAACGTGTGGAGAATGGCGATGTCATCACCGGCGGAAATTACATAACCGTGGGCAATGCATCCCACTTTAATTCCTACGGTTTAAGACCAAAGGACAACTTCTTTATGTCTGGTGGCGCGCCCCGTTACGTTAAGATACCTGGCTTTAATGAGGCGGAATTTAAGCGCACATCCTTCAATCAGACAATGTATGATATAAAACGCTATGAGGATTTGTATGTGTCTGACCCTAACAACAGAATCGTTTCAGTTGTTGGTCCGTATAACTACAGCACTGCCGCGTATGGTCAGAGCTACTGCTTGACCCCCTATTATTCTGAGCTTCTGTACCATATTGGTATGTTTGACCCCCAACCGTATATGGGATATGTTACAGAAAAGATGGCTTTGGATCGGGATGCTGATTTTGACTATATGTTAGAAGTGATTGATGACATAATGGGGGAGCTGACCCGGGTGGCTGGCTACGCTGACCGCGAGCCCATTTTCATCCCCACCTCCTGGAACGATAGCTTCCTTCTCTCCGGTATGTATGCCGGTGGAAGAAACATTTGGCGGTTGACTCCCGACCTGACAGATGGGCTGACCTTGGATCAGTTCCAGGTAGCAGGCGCTGCTGACCCCACCTTCACCTACAAAGGCCAGACAGTTACCTTCCCCGGCGGTAAGATTATTGAGGATAACCCGATCAGGGAAGTGGGCACCTGTGGCTATTGGATTGAAACAGCTAAGGGTGTTATGCCTCAGGTGACCAATGCTGTGGATCGTTACCAAACGTATCCTGCTTTCGCGGAAACCTATGAGGCCTACGATGATGGTATAAATTATAATGCAAATGCTTTGCCTGCAGCCACCTGGGAAGTGATCAAGGGCCCGAACTGCGCCGCTACCATTCAGACGGTTAACGGCAATAAGGTTCTGGCAATGAAGGGCACGAATACCCTGAAGAATGTAAAAATGCCCCAGAACATCACCGCAGGTGATACCTATGCCAAGGTTCAAACCTGGGAGATCGCCTGTACTGTGCCTGCTGATATGACTGCGCGTGCAGAGATTGTGGTATTAAATGTATACGGTTCCGGTACCGCATCGGGAGAAGGTGGCTTCAAGATTGCCGGTGGCAAGGTTTATTATGACGATGCCGGAAACTATGTGGAGCTTGGCGGTGTAGATGTTTCTGCCGGCGGAACATACACCTTCAAAAGAGAGGTGGATTTCACCCAGGCAAGCGCCTTCAAGAGCAGTTATTCTGTGTTCGATTCCACAGGAAAACTGTTGGCTAAGGCGAAGAATATACCTATGAAAACGGTCACAATTCCTGTCCAAAAAATTGGTTTGAAAGTTGCCAATGTAAACGGCGATCCGGTGCTGTTTGATAACTACAAGCTGTACGCATCGGGTATTGCCACAGATTTTGAGTTGTATGATGCCGAAACCGGCATTAAGGAAGCGGATGTGAGCAAGGCAAGAGCAGCCGATACTGCCTATCGTCTGTCTTGGATGAACGCCACCTCCACCGAAAAGGTATACTCTGTGGTTGCGGCTTACTACAATGGCGACACCCTGACATCTGAGAAGGTTGTTAAGGAAATCAAGATGGCTCCCGGTACGGATGCTGTGGATTATGATGTGGTGAAGAACGAAAAAGGCAACACCTTGAAAGTCTACCTGCGTAACGACAGTGCGCCGAATCCCGAAGAGGATGAAGATGTTCCTGCCACCCAGCCAAGCGATCCCGCCGATGGAACGGATCCCAAGGAAGAAGAAACTGTTCCTGTTACCCAGCCCAGTGACCCCACCTATGGGACGGTTCCCAAGGAAGACGAAACTGTTCCTACTACCCAACCCAGTGACCCCACCGAAGGAACGAATTCCAAAAATGACAATATGCATCTGGTTATCATCATTCCAGTGATTGCTGTGTTGGTGATAGTTGGCGTGGTGGTTTTGGTCGTATGTAAGAAAAAGGAAACGACTGCTGAAAAGCCTCAGAAAGCCGAACTGGTAGAAGAACCCAAAGAAACAGAATAAACAAAAAACGGTGGTACGCTGTACCACCGTTTTTATTTTAGATATGCTTTTCAATGGGCCAGACGCCCTCGGGATGTGTTTTTCCGTAAAGCACGTCTGCCAACACTTCTGCGTGGTTGGGGGTAGGGGCAAAGGACACAACGACACTCCTTGCATTCCTGGGAATGGAAATCTCCTCGTAGGGCGTGTCCGTAACCACAATCACATTCTTGTGTGTTTCCAACAACGCATCAAGCGCTTCCAGATTGCAGCCAATCTCCCGATTGTAGAAATTGGTAATCACAATTTTATCGTAGTTGCCGATAATTGTGCCAATCCGCTGGATATCCAGCTCGTCCCAACGGAACAGTGTTTCCAGGTATTCCACATTTTCACTGTGGCGGACACAGTTTTCAAAGTGAATGCCGGAGTGCCATTGGCGGGTGTTGTAGGCAAAAATTTTCTGCTCAATTACCAGCACACGCTCCTCGGGCTTTAGCGGCAGCAGATGATTTTCGTCCCGGGCAACGAGAATGGACCGGCGGGCCACATCCTTGGAAAGCTGCACCAGGCGGCTCTTCTTTGCCACCTTGTCGGGGTCAATATCATCCCAATCGTAATCGTGGAACAGACCGTATTCGTACTTCATATTCAGCACGCGGTAGACCTTCTTGTCTAATTCTTCCACAGGAATTCGTCCTTGCTCCACAAAGGAACGAATTGTGTTGAAGGTGTCGGCAACCAAATGGTTCTGGGCTTTCATCAGCACAATATCCGCGCCGGCCTCCAAAGCCAATGCGCAGGCTTCTGCCACGCCGTAACGCTTGGAAATGCCACCCATAGTCATACTGTCGGTGGTGATAACACCCTCAAAGCCCAGCTCTTCCCGGAGCAAGCCCGTAATGATTTTCTTGGAAACAGTGGCGATGTGGTCGGGATCAAAGGCGGGAAAAATGCTGTGGGCAATCATAATGGCAGGCAGGTCACCCTGTTCAATGAGCTTGCGGTAGGGCGCCAGTTCCCGTTCATACATTGTCTTTTTGTCCACGTTGATGGTGGGGACTTCAAAATGGGCATCTACGGTGGAAAAACCTCTGCCGGGAAAATGCTTGGCGGTGGCAATTAAGCCGCCCTCCCGAAAACCGCGGCAGGCCTCCAGCCCATACTCTGTTACGTCCTCTGCGTTGTCAGAGTAGGTGCGCACGTTACATTCGGGGTTTCTGGGGTCGGAATTGATGTCCACGTCAGGAGAATGAATCCAGGAAAGACCCATAGCTCTGCCCTGCTCTGCAATGGCGCGGGCAACATAGTAGGCCATTTTGGGGTCGTCCGTGGCGCGAATACCCATAGGCTGAGGGAACAGGTTGGCAAAATACTGGTTAGAGCCGATGCCACCTTCCTGGTCATAGGAAAAATGCAGAGGAATAGACAGGGGCCGTTCTTTTGCCAGCTTGCGATATTCACCTAAAGTCTGCTTGTACTCTGCAGGCGTGCAGGGGGGCGCTTCAGTATAGCGGAGATTGGAAAATTTTGTGTCAATTCCGTAGCAGGTTTTGGGGTCGGCATCGTTGCCGGCGCGTCGGGCAATGGGGGTAAGTCGCAAACCGCCGCAGTGGTACTTGGTGATATATTCCCGCACATTTTGTGTGGGAACCACGCCTGTAAAATGCAGCGTCATCAGGGCGCCGATCTTCTGCTCCAAGGTCATTCTGGAAATAAGCCGGTCAATATACTTATTTCTGGGCTTACAGGTGCTCATACAGAAATCCTTCTTCGCGCCGTATAAAAATTAATGGATATTGACAGGGGGTTTTGCCTGGTTGATAGTACGGGCGCTGGTCTTTTTCTCCGGAACAATTTCTCCGGCAAGCAGGAGGGAGCGTTTGGTAAGGGCAGGACCCACCAGCTCATAGACCAGCACACTGAACAAAATCACGTTGCGCACCAGCGCGCCGTCTGCCAAAACGGTAGCTGCCAGCGCCATACCCAGGGCAACACCGGCCTGGGGCAGCAGTGTAATGCCAAGGTGCTTTGTGATTTTATCGGAACATTTTACGGCTTTGCAGCTGGAGAATGCGCCCAAATACTTACCTGCGGATCTGGCAATGATATACACTATGCCAACCAAAAGTGTTACAGGATTGCTCAGGACCTTCAAATCCAATTCTGCGCCGGAAATCACGAAAAACAGAACGTTAAGGGGTACTGTCCAGTGCTCCACGCGGGACATCAGCTCCTCGGAAGTGTCACAGACGTTGCAGAAAACTGTGCCGGTCATCATACAAACCAGCAGCAGAGAAAATCCGCAATGGACAGTTCCTACAGTGAATTTCAGCATAGACAGACCCACCGTCAGCAAAACAAAGGCAACGGATAAGGTCATACGCTTACTGCGGGAGTGGAACAGATGCTCCACCCGATCCAAAAGAATGCCCATCAGCGCGCCCAAACCCAGAGAAAGCGCCACTTCCAATACAGGCTCCACCACCACGCCAATCACGTTTACAGCGCCGGTCTCCAAGGCGGAAGCAATGCCGAAGGACACAGAAAACAGCAGCAAACCCACTGCATCATCGATGGCAACCACCAGCATCAGCAGGCGGGTCAGCGGGCCGTCAGCTTTATACTGCCGCACAACCATCAATGTTGCCGCAGGGGCAGTTGCCGATGCGATTGCGCCCAGCACAATGGCGGCGGGCAGGGAGAGTATTTGGGGGAAAAGCAGATGCAGGCCGATTAAGATCAAATCCACCAGCACCGTGGTCACCACTGCTTGCACAACGCCGATAAAAACGGCCTTTCCGCCCATATTCTTCAGTTGCGAAAGGCGGAATTCGTTACCCATAGAAAAGGCAATAAAGCCCAATGCCGTCTGGGTCAGAATGCTTTGCATTTCCACTTGTTCCATAGTTTGAAATCCAAAACCCAGGATTCCCACTCTGCCGAGACAGTAGGGCCCCAAAATCAAACCGGCTACCAGATATGCAGTCACGGCGGGCAAATTCAATAATTTTGTGAGTCGGGACAGCAATAGTCCGCCGATTACGGCAATTGCCAGACAAATTAACTCAGTTTCCATTTTAAATACCTTCTTTGAAAAAGTTTACAATTCAACCAGGCTATATTTTAGCACCGTGTATCCCTATCTGCAAGAGCAAAACTGAACAAAAAAGCCTGTTTGAAAGGGCGCTTTTTTATCTAATGATGCGTTTACGCCAGCATACCGGGCAATGCAGCCCTACACCACCCTTTGCAATTTGTATTGCTGCCATACTACTTTCCAAAACATCCCCCAACAGAACGAAAACAACAGCCACCGACCATCAGGTCGGCGGCTGTTATGAACTGTTAAGCAAATTGAAATTCATTCATACTATTTGCATAATGGATTATTTTCTATGAAACAGAAAATACAACAGCCGCTATTGCAAAGGTAGTGATTAGAATAAATAACAAAAATATATCGTATGCGGCAATGCAAAACAATTTCAATATTCTCCATTTTGTCATAATCCCATAAGTAATTCCAGCTATGAAATTACCAACAATCAGCAAAATACTCCAAAATAGAATAATAGGGATGCTGATTGGAGGAACAATTTTTTCTGCTGCCAGAGGAAACATCAAAAATGATACTAAGAAAAGGACTGTGCTAATTACAATATGTATGACAACCTTTTTATAACTTCTATGGTGCATCAAGGTTGTTAAATTTTCTTCTGCCTTTTCGCGATATGAAGATACATCTAATTTGTCTCCAGATAGCAATTCATTCATACTGATATTGAGTGTTTCACATAAAGATTTCATAATTGAAATTTCTGGAAGTCCTCGACCTGTTTCCCATTTAGAAATAGTTTTATCACTCACACCTAGTCGTTGTGCGAGTTCTTTTTGTGTCATAGAATGTTCCCTTCTTAACATTGCGATAAACTTGCCTGTTTTTTCTTGATTCATAATAAGCACCTCCTGCTATTATGGTAGCGGAAAGTTTTCTGTTTTTCAATCTGACGGAACGTATACCACAACGAAAAAACTCTACGTTTCGCATACATACAAATTTAAGCTTTTCTAACTGTTTGGTTGTTTAAATAATAAGTAAATGATTTTGAAAAATCAAGCGATTTTCTCCATTTGCCCCACTACCCGCCCTTATCTGCAAATGCAGCTAAGATGGCAGTGGAGCAACCCTTGCCGATGGGAAAAGCCTCCCTTGTGTAAAGGGAGGTGGCTTTTGCGTAGCAAAAGACGGAGGGATTGTTCTTAAGCAATAGCAAACAGGCAGGAAGTGACAATCCCCCCCCGCCTGCGGCGGAGCCCCCTTTACACAAGGGGGCCTTTGTACGTTGCAATTCCACA
>JAZNDB010000027.1:0-2694 GCA_045587845.1 Faecousia sp. | reverse complement strand
CGACTTCCGTACAGTCAAGTTTTTGTAATTTCTGAGGAAAGAATTAACTGTATGATTGCTATAACGTTTTGCAGCAACACAGATAGGTAATTATTCACTCGACCAATTTTGATTTTGGGGAGTACAGGAAACGCAGCGGATCATCCGGGGATAAAGGGATATCCCACAAGGTGCCCAAATCAGTAATTTGCAAAAAGAACCACGCCTGACCAACTGTGCCGGACAGGCGGGGTATGATTTAGAATTTGATAAGACCCAAAGCCTGCAGCAGCAATAATGTCAGCATTGCAGGAGTGATGAATTTTACCATTACGACATAGAGCTTCTCGCGGCCGAATTTACAGCCGCCGCAGGTCACTTCCTCGATAACTGTCTTGGGCTTTGCAATCCAGCCAATGAAGATACAGGTTGCAATGGCAACAACAGGCATCAGCACATAGTTGCTGGCATAGTCCAGGATGTCCAGTAGCTGGGCGTTTTTGCCTGCGGGTGTGTTGGGAAGAATAGCCTCGAAGTACAAAACGTTGTAGCCGAGGCATACCAGAAGACCCACAACAGCGGTAATTGCGGCAATAATGAGGGTAGCCTTTTTCCGCTCAATGTGGAATTTGTCCATTAAGCAGGACACCAGGGCCTCCATAATGGACACAGAGGAAGTCAGTGCGGCAAAGGCAACGGTAATGAAGAACAGGATGCCAACGATAGGACCTACCACGCTGCCCATTTCGACAAACACCTTGGGCAGTGCCACAAACATCAGCGCAGGACCGCTGGCGGACATACCCTCAGCCCCCATAAAGGTGAAAACGGCGGGGATGATCATCATACCGGCCAGGAAAGCGACGACGGTATCAAACAGTTCGATTTGATTGACAGATTTATTCAGGTCAGTATCTTTGCTGACATAAGAGCCGTAGGTGATCATAATACCCATGGAAACGCTGATGGAGTAAAATAGCTGACCCATGGCATCGGTCAGTACCACAAAGAACTGTTTCAGGGTCATGCCTTTAAAATTGGGGACAATGTATACCATAAAACCCTGCAGACCGGTACGGGTCACACCGCTGCTATCGGTATGGCGCAGAAACAGAGAAAAAATCGCAATACCGAAAATCAGCAGTAGCAGAATAGGCATCAAAACCTTGGAGAGCTTTTCGATACCTTTATCTACACCCTTATAAACCACAAATGTGGTGGCAAGCAGATAGATGAGGAACCAAATAATGGGTTCCCACTGGGAGGTAATAAAACCGGTGAAATAGGTATCAGCTGCAGCTGCTGTACCCTGGAAAGTCAGGAAAGCGGACAGATACTTCAACACCCACCCACCGATGGCGCAGTAATAGGGAAGGATCAGACCAGGGATCAAACAGGCCAGCAGTCCGACCCAACCGATTTTCGGATGAATGGTTCGGTAAGCGGTCAGAGGGCTTTGTCCGGTTTTTCGTCCGATAGCAATTTCTGTAATGAGAAGTGTAAATCCAAATGTCAGAGCCAGAACCAAATAGGTGGCCAAAAAAATACCGCCGCCGTCCTTAGCAGCAAGATAGGGAAACCTCCAGATATTGCCAAGACCTACAGCGCTGCCTGCAGCGGCCAAAACGAAACCAATCCGACCGGAGAAGGTACCGCGGTTTTGCCTGTTTTCCATATGTAAATCCTCCGAAAAGAAAAATAAACGACTAGAATAGTTTACTACCAAAGGAAAAAATATGCAAGTGTTTTCTCGGAAAAACGATTGTTTTTCTACGGGAAACAGAACGGAAATAAAGTGTGTAGTCGGTAGTTTTATACTGACTTGGGTATATTTACCAAATGTTAACCGATTAATTACCCCTGAGGAGAGGCTGCGTGAGGGGTGAAATTCTGCATTTTGCATAATCTTGCGTTTTGAATTTCATTCCTGTTGACATTTCACTAAAACTAAACTAAAATACAAGAGTAGAAATGAAGGAAAAATTTCTAAAATTTCAAAGAAAAGAGGAATGTCAAATGTTGAAGAAAATCAAGTCCAATTTGGCAGCGCAGATCTTCATCGCTCTGGTGCTGGCTATCATCGTGGGCCTGCTGTTCGGCAAGAATCCTGCCTTTGCCGTAAGCTACATCAAGCCCATCGGTACCATTTTCCTGAACCTGCTGAAGTTCATCGTCTGTCCTATCGTCCTGTTCTCTATCCTGGCCGGTATGATCTCCATGAAGGATATCAAGAAGGTGGGCTCCATCGGCGCAAAGACCATCATCTACTACCTGGGCACCACTGCTGTGGCAATCGTCATTGGCCTCGTTATGGGTCAGATCTTCAAGGGCGCTTTCCCCGCGCTGTCCACTTCCGACCTTGCTTATGAAGCAAAGGAGGCAACTCCCTTCATGCAGGTTCTGGTGGATATCTTCCCCTCTAACTTCCTGGCTCCCCTGGTCAACGCTAACATGCTGCAGATCATCGTCATCGCTCTGCTGGTTGGCTTCGGCATTATCCTGGTTGGTGAGAAGGCTGAAAAGGTCCGCGTTGCTGTCGAGCAGCTGAATGAAGTCTTCATGAAGGTCATGGAGCTGATCCTGAAGCTGAGCCCCGTCGGTGTCTTCTGTCTGCTGACTCCCGTTGTTGCAGCAAACGGCGCAATGATCGTTGGCTCTCTGGCAATGGTTCTGCTGGTGGCTTACATCGCCTATGTCCTGCACGCTGTGATCGTT
>JAZNDB010000026.1:0-2927 GCA_045587845.1 Faecousia sp. | reverse complement strand
TCCGGAGCTGGAGTTCCGGTACTGCTCCCGGTGCAACGGATACCATTGCTACTGTGAAGATCACATCAATAATCACGAACACGTGGAATAAGAAAAAAGGTGCGTAAAAAACGCACCTTTTTCTATTTTTTTGTAGAATTTTAAAATGATATGTGGTACAATGTGAAAAACAAAACCGGGAGGTTTCTTTATGAGCAGAGCTGACGAATTATACCGCCAAACTTGTTTGGACATCTTAAACAACGGCTTTTATGACACGGATTTGGAGGTCCGTCCCCGCTGGGCTGACGGCACACCTGCCCATACCGTTAAAAAGTTCGGTGTGGTAAACCGTTACAATTTGAAGGAAGAATTTCCCATTATGACCCTGCGGCGCACCTACTGGAAGTCTGCGCTGGACGAGCTTCTGTGGATCTGGCAGAAAAAGTCCAACCGCATTGCAGATTTGGGTAGCCACGTGTGGGACGAGTGGGCCGGTCCGGACGGCACCATCGGCAAGGCTTACGGATATCAGCTGGGCGTGAAGCATCAGTACAAAGAGGGTATGTTTGATCAGGTGGATCGGGTTATCTTTGATCTGAAAAACAATCCCGCCTCCCGCCGGATTCTCACCAACATTTACACCTTTGAGGATCTGCACGAAATGAATCTGTATCCCTGCGCCTACTCTATGACCTTTAATGTTTCCGGCAACACCCTCAACGGCATTCTCAACCAGCGGTCTCAGGATATGCTCACTGCAAACAACTGGAATGTAGTACAGTACTCTATGCTGCTTATGATGATGGCGCAGGTTGCCGGGTTGGAAGCCGGTGAACTGGTACACGTGATTGCCGACTGCCATATCTACGACCGTCATATTCCCGCGGTGAAAGCTATGCTGGAAAAAGAGGGCTTCCCCGCCCCCAAGGTCACTTTGGATAAGAGCATTACTGATTTTTATGATTTCACCAAGGATAGCTTCAAGGTGGAAGATTATCAATTCCACCCCTTTGATTTTGAAATTCCTATGGCAATTTGAGGTGGCAAATGGAACTGATTGTTGCGGTATTTGACGATTGGGGTATTGGCAAGGACGGCACGCAACCCATCGCCTTGTCTGCAGACCGAAAATTCTTTCGGGAGACCACCCGCGGGGCTATGGTGATTGTAGGCAGAAAGACCCTCGGGGATTTCCCCGGCGGAAAGCCTTTGCCCAATCGGGTGAATGTGGTGCTGACACGGCAGGATACAGAAATTCCCGATGTAGTTGTTTGCCACAGTGCAGAAGAAGCAGTTACCCTTGCAAAAAAGGCCGAACGGGCAATGGTTATTGGCGGCGGCAGCATTTACAAGCAGCTACTCCCCTACTGTGACACTGCCTATATCACTAAAGTACACGTCACACCGGAATCCGACACATTTTTTCCCAATCTGGATACAGATTCCCAATGGAAACTGGAGGAAGTCCTGCAAAAGGGAGAAGAAAACGGTATCGGTTATGAGATGTGCCTTTACAAACGAATCTAGACTTTCGGGTGTGCTCCAGGGCGCACCCGTTTTTGTTTAGAATCCGTAAATATCTTCGATTTGTCTCTTGCAGTTTTTTGAAAATACGGGTATACTGTTAGAAGTCAATTCGAAAAAGAAACGGAAGATAAAAATGACAAAAGCAATTCGTATTATTCTCATCTGTGCGCTGGCTTTGATTATAGCCACCATAGGTGTTGCCGCCGTTCGGGCACTGGATTCCAGCAATCCAATCACGATAACACTGAACGGCGATAGAGAGATATATGTGGAATACGGGCAGGAATATGAGGAGCAAAGTGTTGTAGCTACCCTGTCTGATAGCGGCGAGAAAATCCCTGTCACTGTAATCGGTCAGGCAGACACTTCTGTTTTGGGAGATTATCTGATTAAGTACATAGCGGAGTATGGTGGACGTACCACAACTGCGTATCGCTGTGTATACGTCAGAGATTCCGAAGCGCCTGTGATCTCCCTTGTTTCAAACCCAAAGAGTTATACCTATATAGGTGAAACTTATCAGGAAGAGGGTTTTACCGCTACGGATAATTATGACGGAGATTTGACCAGTCAGGTTGTCTGCAAAGAAGTGGATGGAGTTATGTTCTACAGCGTATCCGATAGCTCCGGCAATCTTACCACCGTTACCCGTACAATCAACTATGTTCGTCCCGACGCGCCAATCCTCACCTTAGAGGGTGGACTTGCCTCCTTTATAATGTCCGGAGAGCAATATGCAGAGCCCGGATATAACGCAACTGACCTGCGGGACGGCGATTTGAGCGCCAATGTAATTGTAACCGGTGATGTTGACGGTAATACCCCCGGCATTTATACGCTTAAGTACTCTATTTCCAACAGCGTGGGTATGGAATCCACGCGGGAACGAATTATTTATGTAATTCCAAAACAGACAGAAGACACCTCCTCTGAACTTCCCTCGATAGAAAGTCCTCCCACCACAGGCACAATTATTGAGCCAAACGGGAAAACCATTTACCTGACCTTTGATGACGGCCCCAGCCGCCACACCGCCCGACTTTTAGATGTTCTGAAAAAATACAACGTAAAGGCCAGCTTCTTCGTAAAAAATAGCAATTATATGGATATCCTCACCCGCGCCGTACAGGAAGGTCATACTGTGGCAATCCATACCGATAGTCACGATTACAGCCAGATTTATGCCAGCGATACGGCATTTATGGCAGACTTAGAGGCAATCCAAGCTAAAATTCTGCAATATACAGGTATTAAAAGTATGCTGACCCGTTTTCCGGGCGGCAGCTCCAATTCCGTCAGCCGCGCATATAGCAGAGGCATTATGACCCGACTGACAAAAAAGCTGGGAGAATTGGGCTACCGGTACTTTGACTGGAATGTGGACAGTGATGATGCCGGTAGCCCAAAAACCCGAAATA
>JAZNDB010000025.1:0-2317 GCA_045587845.1 Faecousia sp. | reverse complement strand
GCTATTGCACATAGACTCATTATAGCAAATGTTCCTTTTATTGCAAGCCTTTCGTAGTTTTTTGAAAATCTTCCTGTTAAAAAATAAAAAAACAGGACGCGTTATGCGGCCTGTTTTTTGGGGTTTATGCAATTAGAATGCCTCGATCTCGTAGATTTCCATCTCGCCATCTGCAATGAATTCCAAACGCATTGCTTCGGGGCTGATGGTTTCGGTCAAGTAGAAGGTCACGGAGTGCTCCTTATGTTCCACACAGTCGATTGCGGCATTTTCCAGCTCGCCGTTGTTTCTGAATTTCAGCACAATGTTCTGATCATTCACTTCCCAACCGCTGATGACCACCTTGTTGAAGGAAAGCTCTACCTTGGTAAAGCCAAGCTCAATGAAGCGCTCACCGGCACTATGGGTCAGGATAGCCAAATTCTCCCGCACGCCGTCGAACATCTTCATCCGGTCGGCAATGCTTGCGCCCTTGACGGTGAAGTCGAAATCTCTCCACAGAGGAACCAGTTTGCTGCAGCCGGCAACACGCTCTGCCTCTAATTTTTCTACGAGGGCAATCGTCTCTTGATAGGTGGGAAGACCTGCATCCTTTACGGTGCTGGTGCCAATGACAACTTCCAGAGGCTTCAGGTTAAAGGTGTTACCGGTAATCATTCCGCCGTGACGGAAATTGTACCAGCTGCCGCTGATGCCGTCCAACGTAACGGTCTGAGGTTCCATATTGAAGTTTACCAGCACGAATGCCTTTTCGCCGTTGTACTCATAATGCACAGCCTCGGCATCGTTGGTTCTCAGCAGTACATCCCGCTTGCCAAACAGCAGGAAGTCTTCCAGCGCTTCCATACTGGAGAATACGTAGCGGTTGCCCTCGACAACCTGAGGACGGTCGTACAAATCGGCGCATGCATAGGGACGAATAGACTTACCGCCGTGAATCATACAGGCCCAATAGGAAGCGATGGTCTCATCCACAGTGAGGTAATCGGAGGTCTTCACAATATTGCCGTAGCTATATGCCTGGGGCAGATGGCCAACGCATTTATCGGATCTGTTCAGCTTGCCCACAACATCCAGATAGCCACCCAGTGTGCTGAGGGGACGGCCGTGAATATGGCGACCGTCCGCCATAGTTTCCGGTCCCAGGTAGGGGTGAGCTTCCACCCAGTCTGTGCACTCAATGTAAGCTCTGGCATCACGGCTGCACATATTAATCACGTGATAGGGGTCCTTCTCACAGAAATAATCGTAGATATGCTTCAGGTAGATGGGAGAAAGACCTCGGCACTCAGGCTCGTCGGCCAGGTAGTAGAACACAAAGTCCTTGTCCTTATGGGCTTCGATCAGCTTATCGTAGTACGCAAGGATTTCATCACAGGGCATGACATCCTCATAAATTTCATTTGCGGGCTTTTTCAGATTGCGCACCAGTACGGGATCAGGCGCTACAAAGCCTTCCTGCTGGGTAATGCCCTTTGTTTCGTACAGATTATCGTTTGCGTATCTGTTCATACAATAGGTGCCGCAACGGTATCTGGGGGAGAACATAGATCTTACCAGCACAGGCTTGCCGTTGACAATCAGGTTGCCGCCGGAAATCCAGGCCATTGTATGACCGGTGGGCGCCAGACGGCGAATCTTTTGCTTCTTTTCTTCTCCCTCCATAGTAGCGGTCAGCCAGGCCTCGCCCTCCTGGAAGTTGGGGGTTTCAAACTGGAAGCTGCCGTCTGCATTGGGGGTAATGACAGTCGTTTCAATGCCGGGGCCCTCCAGCTTCAAGGTGACAGGCTTGCTTGCGATGACCTTACCTGCGATCTTGGAATAGTCCTGACCGGGGTAGAAATTGCAGCGGTATTCCGGCAATGTGAACTTGAATTTAATGGGCTCATAGGTAATGGTTACGGGGTACCAACGCTTAAATACTTTTCCGTCGCTTTCCCGCACCAGCTCCAGGGTAACCTTATCACGACCCAGCTTTGCGAAAGAACAAGGCAGAATGAATTCGTTTTTACCCTTCTTCAGGGAAACGGTCTTGGTTTCAGTATGGTCGCAGGAGAAGCGGAAGGTAGCATCCTCAGGGCATTGCACCGTTACGGTCATATCGCCGTGGTAACCCTTCTCGTCCTGAACCTTCATATCGGGCACGGCAGAAACAATTCTCAAATCGTCTGCATCAGGACGCATGGGGAAGCCATCCACCACCAGGAATTTATCGAATTCTCTGAAGCCTCTGTCCAGCTCGCAGGGAGAGGACAGGCAATATTTACGGACCAGTCTGGGGTCAGTACGGCAACGGGTGGGGTTCAGCAACCAGGTG
>JAZNDB010000024.1:0-12263 GCA_045587845.1 Faecousia sp. | reverse complement strand
CTCACCAACCGTAACGATGGGTCTCTGATTGACACACGTGCCGGCATTGGAACGGGCAAACTTAGTCAGCTTGGAGGTAACCACCTCACCGTCATCATAGCTGATAGTGATCTCGTCAGCGGAAACGGCCATAACGGTACCGTCGCCGGTAGCCTTCAGGCAGACCTCGGAGTCAACGGCTGCGGCATGCTCGATACCGGTAGCAACGATGGGAGGCTCGGTGGTCAGCAGAGGCACAGCCTGACGCTGCATATTTGCGCCCATCAATGCGCGGTTTGCGTCGTCGTTCTGCAGGAAGGGAATGAAAGAGGTTGCAATGGAAATCATCATTCTGGGGGATACGTCAATATAGTCAATCAAATTGCGATCCACTTCAATGATTTCGTTACGGTGACGGCAGGTGATACGCTCGTTTGCCAGGCAGCCGTTTTCGTCCAGCAGCTCGCCGGCCTGACCAATATAGAAGTCGTCTTCCACATCGGCAGTCATATAGTCGATTTGCTCGGTGACCTTGCCAGTAGCCTTATCTACCTTACGGTAGGGCGCTTCCACAAAACCGTACTCGTTAATCTTGGCAAAGGTTGCCAGGTAGTTAATCAGACCGATGTTAGGACCTTCGGGGGTCTCGATGGGACACATACGGCCATAGTGTGTATAGTGAATATCACGCACGTCAAAGGATGCGCGTTCACGGCTCAAACCGCCGGGGCCCAACGCAGACAGACGGCGCTTATGGGTCAGTTCTGCCAGGGGGTTGTTCTGGTCCATAAACTGGGACAGCGGGGAAGAACCGAAGAATTCCTTAATAACAGCAGTTACAGGACGGATATTGATCAAGCTCTGGGGGGTGACAGTATCCAAATCCTGCACGGTCATACGCTCACGGATAACACGATCCAGACGGCTGAAACCGATACGGAACTGATTCTGCAGCAATTCGCCTACGCAGCGCAGACGACGGTTGCCCAGGTGGTCGATATCATCGGGTGTGCCGATGCCCATTGCCACGCAGTTCAGGTAGTTAATAGATGCCATAATGTCATCTACAATAATGTGCTTGGGAATCAGATCGTCCATACGCTCTGCGATGGCGGTCTCCCAGTCAATGTCGGGAGTCTCCAACATTTCCTTCAGAACGCTGTAACGGACGCGCTCCTTAACACCGTACTGCTTGGGGTCGAAGTCCACGAAACGGGACATCTCCACCATACGGTTGGAGAACACCTTTACGTTCTGGTCGCCAATCTTCACAACGGCCTCGGAAACGCCCAAATCGGACAGCTCGCGGGCCTTTGCGCGGGAGATAATCTCACCGGGCATAATCAAGATTTCACCAGTCAAAGGATCGGCAATAGGCTCTGCAGCCTCCTGTCCGGACAGACGGCTCCAGATATCCATCTTCTTATTGAACTTGTAACGGCCAACGGCGCTCACATCATAGCGGTGGGCATCAAACAGCAGGCCTTCCAAATGGGCCAAAGCGGTCTCCACCGTGGGAGGCTCACCGGGACGCAGACGGCGGTAGATCTCCAGCAGACCCTCTTCACGGGTCTTGCAGGTATCCTTTTCCATAGTGGCAAGGATTCTGGGGTCATTGCCGAACAATTCTTTAATCTTCTCGTCGGTATCCACGCCCAACGCCCGAATCAGGCAGGTGATAGGCAGTTTGCGGTTCTTATCAATTCTTACCCAGAATACGTCGGACAGGTCGGTTTCATACTCCAGCCACGCGCCACGGTAAGGAATAACCGTAGCAGTATAGGTATGCTGCTCAGCCTTGTCCACATCGTGGGTATAGTACATACCGGGGCTACGGACCATCTGAGAAACAATAACACGTTCAGCGCCATTGATAACAAAGGTGCCCCCGTTGGTCATTATGGGGAAATCGCCCATAAAGATATCCTGTTCCTTGATTTCGTCGGTTTCGGTATTGCGCAGACGTACCCGTACCTTAATGGGCTTTGCATAGGTCGCATCCCGCTCCTTGCACTCCTCAATTGTGTACTTGGGCTTGTCGTTCATGGAATAATCCAAGAAGCTCAGCTCCAGCTTACCGGAGAAATCTTCAATGACACCAATGTCCTTGAAAACCTCCCGCAGGCCTTCATCCAGGAACCACTGATAAGAGTCCTTCTGGATTTTCAGCATATTGGGCATTTCCATAATTTCCTGATACTTTGCATAAGACTTACGCAGTGTCTTACCAAACATCTGGTCCTTGACCATTGCCATATGAATAATCACAGCCTTTCTTTCGGTTTGTGTACCGGAATGTTGTGTTGCCTAAAACTTGATACGCGCGGTTAAGTTGTTAGTTTGTAATAAATTACACTTGACAGCTACACCTGCGTATGATACAATGTTCATGCTGGGGAAAATCGTAAAAATTCGTATACTCCCACAGTATGGAAGACCATTCTATCACAAGTCATTTTCTTTGTCAATAAAAATTTCCACATTTTACCTGAGATTTTCTCGGGTATTTTTTATGCCCAAAAAGTCCCCCCTGCTCCATAAAGCAGGGGGGATACATTAATATATACAATTACAAGGAAGAGTAGCCAAAGCTGTTTATCAGGGCATCGATAGGTTGACCAGCCTTGCAATAGGGGCATTCCCGGAAATCATAGCTCTGGTAACCGGGCAGGTCTCCCAAGGAATACACCGATGCTACCGGGTAGCCGCCAGTCTCCCGGACCGCGCTGTACATAGCCGCCACTCCAGCCACAAAGCCGCCGTAGTAGCCAATGGCTTCGATACTCCGCTTGGCAGTAAAGCCTGGTGTCATACTGGCCATCAGCACCAGAACGTGCTTGCCCTTAATCATAGGCTTGATATTGTCCCGGAAGATCATTTGGGAATTGGCATTATATTCCGGCTCTACCACATAGATGGTCTGATGCCGGTTGATGCTCATAAAGCCGCCCTTAGTTAGTTCCTCTGCAAGACAGGTGCCAATAACCGCAGTGCCGTCCAGGCATAAAATCGTATCGATAATCGTGGTGGAATTAAAATGCGGCACCAGCGCCTTGGCTACGGCTTTTGCCTCGCTCAAACGGGTTTTCTGGAATGTAATATCCACATAATAATTGACGTGGCTGTGATTGGTAGCAAAATGGCCCTGTGCATAACGCAGAGGGGCTGCGCAACGTCCACTCTTAATATCCATCAATTTCAACATATCTGTTTCCTCCGATCCTTTTTATAAAAAAGAAAGCGTTTTCTCTTGTCCGGCAGAAGCGTTCTTCGCCGGACAATGAAAAAACGCTTTTTTTCATTGTACCGCAGATTTGGGAAATTTTCAAGAAAAATTATTGCTGCAACGTATCCAAAATTTCAAGCCTTGTTTTGGGCATTTTGTCTGCTAAGCAGCATACTTTCCTGCTTTTTGAACTGCCGCGCAATGACACGGCAGATTTTCTTTTGTTCAATCATCTCGTGGACCTGTTCAAAGGTGACCCATTGCGCATCGTCTGTTTCACCTGGAAGCAGCACAATTTCCGACAGGGGCGTATTCCGTTTCAGACAGTAATAGTCATAGTGAAATCTTCCGTCGCAGCCACTGTCCAGCAGCTCGAACTCCTTTTCATCCGCGCGGATTCCTGTTTCCTCAAACAGTTCCCGCGCAATTGCCTGACGGCTACGCTCCCCCGTACGGACTGCGCCGCCGGAATTTTCCCACGTGCCGGGAAAGGACTTTTCCTTTGCCCGTTTGGTCAGCAATATTTTCCCATCGCCGTCATAGACCCAAACGCAAACCACCAATCCATACTCTCCCGGTCCCCACGGAGTGCCACGCAGGTGGGTACGGCCTGTCAGGTTTCTTCTTCTGTCGTAAATATCATTATACTCCAAAGAATACCCTTCTCTCTATTTCAATTATCTTTATGATACCACGTTGCCTTTGAAATAGCAACTGTTTTACAAAATGCACCAACCTTACGCTTTCGGTTTATCCGTTTTTCGGCAATTTTCCACAGTGCGTTTCTCCTTTTCCTTGCTTGTTTTGTATGAGTTGTCGAAATTTTCCATTGTTTTTAGTAAATTACCCCTTTCTTTCCTGACAAAAATATGATATGTTATTTATAGAAGCGTAGAATGCGGGGGAGTTGCCTGCCCATTCTGTATCCTAATATTATGTAAGGAGCTGTGACTATGCATTTTCAAAAGAAACGTTGCATCGCAATGTTATTGGCCGGTGGTCAAGGCAGTCGACTGAAGGTTCTAACTGAAAAAACCGCGAAACCTGCCGTTCCCTTTGGAGGAAAGTATCGAATTATCGACTTCCCTTTGAGTAACTGCGTCAATTCCGGTATTGACACCGTGGGTATTTTGACCCAATACCAGCCCTTAGAACTGAATGAATACATAGGAAACGGACAGCCCTGGGGTTTGAACAAAACCCATAGCTGCGCCCAGGTACTCCCTCCCTACGAGCGTCACGACAAGAAAAGCGGCTGGTATAAGGGCACAGCAAATGCCATTTATCAGAATATTGATTTTATTGAGCGTTTCAACCCCGATTATGTGGTGATTCTATCCGGCGACCACATTTATAAAATGGATTACGATGCGATGGTTTCTTACCACGAAAACAGCAATGCTGCCTGTACCATTGCCGTGCGGGACGTGCCTCTGAGCGAAGCCAGCAGATTTGGTATTCTGAACACCAATCCCGACAACTCCATCTACGAATTTGAAGAAAAGCCCGCAAAACCCAAGTCCACCAATGCCTCTATGGGTATTTATGTGTTCAACTGGGAGGTTCTGCGGGAGGCTTTGATTGCCGACGAGGCAGATCCCGACTCCTCCAACGACTTTGGTAAGAATATCATTCCCAAACTGCTGCACGCAGGCCACAAGATGATGGCTTACAATTTTGACGGCTATTGGAAGGACGTAGGCACCATAGACTCCCTGTGGGAGGCCAATATGGACCTTTTAGGCAAGGAGCCCGAATTTAATATTCGAGAGGATGAACGCAGCAGAATCTATGCCCGCAACAGCGCCCTGCCCTCTTCCTATATTGATGCCCACGCAAAAACCGCAAACTCCTTCATTGCCGAGGGTTCTGAAATCTACGGAACAGTGTGTCACAGTGTTATATCCACCGGCTGCATCATAGGACAAGGCGCCGTTGTGGAGGATTCTGTGGTTATGCCCGGCGTTGTGATTGAGTCCGGCGCCATTGTGCGCCACGCCATTTTGGGTGAGAATTCCAAGGTCTGTCAAAATGCTGTGGTAGGCGGTGTGTTCAAGCCCAATGAAAATATGCTTATCAGCGTCACCTCAAAGGGCTCTGTGGTTGAGGCAAACACCGTGCTGCTGCCCGGTGAAATGCGGTAAAGGAGGGATTTCCAATGAATGTAATGGGTATTATCTTTGCAAATGATGCCAATATGGGTGTTCTTAGCGACAAGCGTACTATGGGCAGTATTCCCTTCGGTGGCCGCTATCGACAGATTGATTTCCAACTTTCCAATATGGCCGCTGCCGGTATCCGTCACGTGGGTATTATCTCCCGGCAAAACTATCAAAGTTTGATTAACCACATCGGCTCCGGTGAAGAATGGGGCTTAGAGCTGGAAGAGGGCGGTATGGAGTTTTTGACCCCCTACGCTATGTCCGCCTCCCACAGCTACCGCGGCAAGCTGGAAACCCTGTATAACGCTATGTCCTTTTTGAATTACGGCTCCAACGATGAGTATGTAATTATGGCAGACTCTGCAATTTTGTGCAACATTGACCTGAACTGCGTTCTGACTTCCCACATTGCCAGCGGAAAGGACATTACCGTGGTCACAAAAGACGGTATTGCCAACGGTAAAAAGCAGTTGGATCTGGCCATTAAGCTGGACGAACAGGGCAATATTGCCGATATGGCAGTAGACTATGTAGCGCCTGCACATTACCTGGCATCTATGGACTTATTCATTCTGTCCAAAGGCCTGCTGAAGCGCCTTGTGAACGAATGTATCGCCCGGAATCTGTATCATATGGACCGGGATTTGGTGCTGGGCTCCTGGCAAAGAGGTGAACTCTCTGTTAACGTATATCAGTTTGCCGGTCTTGCTATGTTCAACGAGAATATTGAGGAGTACTTCTGCAATTCTCTGGCTTTGCTGGACAGCAGTATTCGTCACGATCTGTTCTATTACAATCACCCCGTATATACCAAGGTCCGTGACAGAGTACCCAGCTACTATGCAGAAAACTCTGATATCGGCAACTGTATTGTAGCCGACGGCTGCGTACTGGACGGCACTGTCAGCGCCAGTGTTCTGTTCCGGCAGGTCACTGTGAAGGCCGGCTGTAAAATTGACAAGTGTCTGATTATGAACGACACTGTGGTAGGAGAGAATTGCGAACTGAAATACGTGATTCTCGACAAGGATGTTGTGGTGCGTCCTGGCACCAAGCTCATTGGCACACCCAGCAACCCCATCATTATTAAGCGAGGCGAAATCGTATGAAAATTGCCATTCTGGCATCTGAAGGCGCACCCTATGTCAAGTCCGGTGGTTTGGGTGACGTAATGGAAGCGCTACCCGCTGCGCTATCACGGATTGCGGGAAATGAGGTTGCCCTGATTCTCCCCTATTATCAGAAGATTCTGCAAAACAAATCTTATGAAGTGGAACAGGTTGCCCGTTTTGATGTGACCCTGGGCTGGCGTCAGCAATATGCAGGTATCTACCGCTTAAAAAACCGCAACGACAGTGTGCAGGTCTACTTTATTGACAACCTGTATTATTTCGGCGGTCGCGACGGCGCTATCTACGGAAACCCGGATGACGGGGAACGGTTCGCCTACTTCTCCAAGGCCTGTTTGGATACCTTGATTCATATAGGCTTTATTCCGGACATTATTCAGTGTAACGACTGGCAGACCTCCCTTGTTCCTGTGTATCTGAAGGCAATGTATGCCTCCCACTTCCCGGATACAAAGTGTATGTTCACCATTCACAATATCGAGTACCAGGGCTGGGCAGACAGCTATTTCTTTGATGATGTACTGGGACTGCCGGAAAGCAGCCGGGAGCGTTTGGATATGGGCGGCAGCGTCAACTGTATGAAAGGCGGCATTGAAACCGCAGATTTGGTAACCACTGTTTCCGAATCCTACGCCAAGCAACTCATGTACCCCTACTATGCCCACGGAATGGACTCTGTTCTTGCCGGAAATGCAGGCAAGCTCACAGGTATTACCAACGGCATTGACACAAGCACCTTCAATCCCGAAACCGACCCTGCCCTCCGCGCCCACTACAATGCCCAAACCCTTACCAAAGGCAAAGCAAGCTGCAAGAAAAGATTGCAGCAAGAGGTTGGTCTGCCCCAGCGCGCAGACGTTCCGCTGCTTGTTATGGTTACCCGCCTTGCAGGGCATAAGGGGCTGGATTTATTGTGTTATATTGCCCGCAGGCTTTTGCTGGAAGAGGATTGCCAACTGCTGATTTTAGGCACAGGTGAACAGCATTTTCAGGATTTCTTCCTGTTCCTGCAGCAGGAATTTCCTGACCGTGTATCCGCAAAAATCACCTTTGATCTGGCGCTGGCCTCCCGGATTTACGCAGGCGGTGACATCTATTTGATGCCCTCCAACTCTGAGCCCTGCGGTCTGAGCCAAATCAACGCTATGCGCTACGGCACCATTCCGGTTGTCCACGCTACCGGCGGTCTGCGAGATACGGTTCCCCCTGTGGATGCCGACGGAGAGAACGGCCTGGGTTTTACTTTCCAAAGCTACAACGCCGATGATTTCCTGGGCGCGCTGAAACGTTGCCTGCATCTATACAAGCACAATCCTGCTAAATTCCGCGCTCTGCAACGCAAGTGTATGCGGCAGGACTTTAGCTGGGATAAGCCGGCTGCCCGTTATATGGCGCTGTTTGAGCAAATGCTGAAATAATTGCAAAAACCGGGGCTCTGCCCCGGTTTCTTCTTGACCTTTTTACTGTTTTGCCGTATTCTATAAAGGTAATTTTCTTTCCGGAGTAATCGTATGCGGATTTTATTTGATTCTCAATTATCTATGTTCAAAACGCCTTTTGGAACACTCAGCCAAGGGCAGATTTGTCAACTGCATATTCACATTCCCTGCTCCGTGGGAGCTGTGAAAACAGAGTGTATTTTGGAGGCAGATGACGGCTCTGCAACCTGCATTGCAACCCTTGAAAAAGAATGTATCCAAGGGGATTATGATATCTTTGGGGGCAAATTCTCTCTGTCTTCCCCAGGACTGTATTTTTACTATTTCAGAATTTACAAGCCCGACGGCTCTTTCCGCCTGTTTAAGCAGGGACACGATACCAATATGGAGGCAGGCGACCGCTGGCAATTAACCTGTACGCCTGCTGATTTTGTCACACCGGACTGGGCAAAGGGCGCTGTGATTTACCAAGTCTTCCCCGATCGGTTCTGCAAGGTTGGCAATCCCGATCTCACCGGTAAACTGACACCTTACACCATTCACAAAGATTGGTACGAGGATGTAGATTGGAAGCCCGATGACAACGGACGGGTTCTGAATAACGACTTTTTTGGCGGTAATTTTCGGGGTATTGCTGAAAAAATGGAGTATATTGCCTCTTTGGGGACGACGATTTTATATCTGAATCCCATCAGCAAAAGCTTTTCCAGCCACCGCTATGACACCGGTGACTACAAAACGCCTGACCCTATGCTGGGCACAACCGAAGATTTTTCCTATATGTGCAATATCGCCCACCGTTATGGTATTAAGGTGATTTTAGACGGTGTTTACTCTCACACAGGCTCAAACAGTATTTATTTTCAGTCCGCTTGCGCCTCTACCCAATCTCCCTATTACCTGTGGTATACCTTCTATCGCTATCCAGACTACTATAACAGTTGGTGGGGCTTTGATACCTTGCCCACTGTGAATAAAATGGCGCCGGAATTTTTGGATTTTATTATAGATAACGAAAATTCTGTGGTGGCCCATTGGCTGAATCTGGGCGCTGACGGTTTCCGGCTGGACGTGGTAGATGAGCTGCCGGACGCTTTTGTGTTGCGTCTGAAAAAACGCATTCGTCAAATCAGGCCCGATGCCCTGCTCATTGGCGAGGTTTGGGAGGATGCTTCCAACAAAATTGCCTACGATGTCCGCAGACGTTACTTTGTAGACGGGGCTTTAGATTCCTGTATGAACTATCCCTTCCGTACCGCTATCTTAAACTATCTGAAAGGCGGTGACAGCGGGGAACAATTCCGGGAAACGGTTATGACTATCGCAGAAAACTATCCGCCCCAGGTTCTTGCTTGCAATATGAATCTGCTGGGTACCCACGACACCCCCCGTATCCTCACCGCGCTGGTTGATGATTTTGATTTTTCCCGCCAGGAAGCCGCCACAAGAAAGCTTTCCCAAACTCAGCGGGAGCAGGCAATACAGCTTCTGAAAATGGCTTCTTTTTTGCAGTACGCGCTTCCCGGCGCACCCAGCATTTATTACGGTGACGAGGCCGGTCTGGAGGGCCACAAAGACCCCTTCAACCGCCGCACCTATCCTTGGGGCAGAGAGGATTCTCAGTTGCTGGACCATTATAAAGCATTGGGAAATCTTCGGAAAAGTCAGGAAATTCTGCAAAAGGGTGATATTCAGTTCTTCTTTGCAGCAGAGGGGAAGTTAGGCTTTACCCGCACTTATCAAGGTAAGCAATTAAAGATTTATGTAAACCGCAGTGACAACCCTTGGGAGATTCCCGTTTCCAAATCGGTATTCGCCCACAGGCTGACCAATAGACTTTCGCCTATGGGCTACTGCATTATGGAGGACTAGCGATGGAACAGGAATTCTTTTTGACCGGCTACTGCCGCACAACAGATCAAAGCAGAACCGTTACAATCGTGGTTGAGGACAAAAAACTGACCGAGGTGGACTGTTACTACGAAAACTGTGTCCACGCCCCTAACTGCACCATTGCCCAAGAAATTGAGAAACGCATTCAGGAACTGTAACTTGCAACAAGCATACTTCGAGGTAATTTTATGAAATATATTCCGCAGGTTTTATATATTCTCCTGTTTTCTGTGCTGGGGGAATTGCTTCAAGCGGTCATTCCTTTGCCTATTCCTGCCGCTATTTATGGCATTCTTTTGCTGCTGATTGCCCTTTTAACAGGTGTTGTTCAGGAAAAATCCGTGGCAGATATCTCCTCTTTTTTTCTGTCTGCTATGCCAATTCTGTTCGTTGCGCCTGTGACGAAAATGCTTCAGTACTGGGGATTGATTTCCCCCAATCTTTTGGCAATTTGCGTGATTATGGTGATATCTACGTTGGTGGTATTTGCCGTAGCTGGCCTTGTAACAAAGTGGTGTCAAAAGCGGAAAGGAGATAAAGAAAATGGCTGATTTTCTCTCTTCCTTATCCCTCTTTCCCCTTGCGCTGACCTTTGGCGCGTTCAGCATCGGTCTTTGGTGCCAGAAGAAAACAAAATCCCCTCTGTGTAACCCCATTTTAATTGGCGCAGCGCTGGTTGTGGGTGTGTTGCTTCTTACGGATTATTCTCCGGAGCTTTATCAAAGTGGCACCAACAGTCTGTCCTGGTTTTTAACGCCCGCCACCATCTGTTTGGCCGTACCCCTTTACCAGCAATTAAAGATTCTGAAAAAGAATCTGCCCGCCATACTCACAGGGATTTTTGCCGGCTCTGTTGCGGGGTTGGTTGTTGTCTTTCTCCTGTGTCGGTTGTTTGCATTGGATCGGCAGTTTACCGTATCCCTGCTTCCCAAATCCATCACAGCCTCCATAGCTATGGTTTTGTCGGAGGAAAACGGCGGTATTGCTTCCTTAAGCAACGTGGTAATTCTGATTACCGGCATTTTGGGAAATATCTTAGGCACTACCTTGTGCAAGCTGTTAAAACTCACCGACCCTATCAGCCAGGGCGTTGCGCTGGGAACCTCAGCCCATTTGATTGGTACATCCAAGGCCACAGAGCTAAGCCCTCTGACAGGCGCTGTCAGCACATTGTCCTTGGTAGTTGCCGGTGTCTTCGTTTCCCTGATATTCCCCATTATCTGCCAGTTTCTGTAACAAAGTCGCCGCCTAAATAGCGGCGACTTTGTTCATTCTGTTAAAATCCCCCTCCCGGGGATAGGATTTTCCAGTCGATTTATAGCAAATAACCATTGACTTTTCGGGGTGAAACGAGTAGAATAATACTGAATTATTATGTGCCGAAAAATCGGCATATGAAACTTGCATATAGGAGGAAATCACATTGAAGGATTGGGCATTCTTAACGACTGTCGAAGAGATGGAAGCCGCCACCAACGAGTTGCTGGAAACTGCAAACAAGGTTGGCGCTGACACCTGGCAGAAGCGAGTCAAAGACCAGACTCCCCACTGCGGATTCGGTGAAGCAGGTACCTGCTGCCGTATCTGTTCTATGGGTCCCTGCCGTATTACCCCCAAGAGCCCCAGAGGTATCTGTGGCTGTGACGTGCACGGTATCGTTGCGCGTAACTATTTGATTTTCACCGCCGGCGGTGCTGCAACGCACTCCGACCACGGCCGTGAAATCATGCACACCCTGCACCAGACCAAGGAAGGCGGCAACTATCAGGTCAAGGATCCTGAAAAGCTGATCCGCATTGCTAAGGAATGGGGCGTGGAAACCGAGGGTAAGGATATTTACGATCTGGCCCACGAGATGGCTGAAATCGGTCTGCTGGAATACGGCAAGCCTTTCGGTTATCAGAAGTTCACTGAGCGCGCTCCCGAGCACACGCAGAAATTGTGGGACGATGCTGAGATCAGACCCCGCGCTATTGACCGCGAAGTTTCTCAGTCTATGCATATGACCCATATGGGTTGTTCTTCTCTGTCTGAGGCTCTGATTCGTCAGGCTCTCCGCGCCGGTCTGTCCGACGGTTGGGGCGGCTCTATGATGGGTACTGAGTTCTCCGACGTTATGTTCGGCACTCCCCGTCCCATCGACACCGAGGCAAACATCGGTGTTATGGAAAAGGACAATGTTAACATTGTTGTTCACGGTCACGATCCCAGCCTTTCCGAAATGATCGTTCACTTTGCAAACGATCCTGAGATGATCGAGCTGGCGAAATCCGTAGGCGCTAAGGGCATCACCGTTTCCGGTGTGTGCTGTACTTCCAACGAAGTCGCTATGCGTCCCGGCATCCCCATGGCCGGTAACTTCCTGAACCAGGAGAACGTTGTTCTCACCGGTGCCTGCGAAGCCATCGTCGTGGACGTGCAGTGTATCTTCCCC
>JAZNDB010000023.1:0-3534 GCA_045587845.1 Faecousia sp. | reverse complement strand
CGCTAAACTTGACTTTCCTTAATCTTCACTGTATAATTAACGAAAAAATATTGGTCACCGGAGGCGGAGTGCCGTAGCGCTCAAATACGCCGGATTAGGTGTCCGAGTGAGCTCGGGTTATTGTGTGTGCAATAACTCGGGTTTTTTACTTTTAAGGAGGATATGGATCGTATGAAAAACACAAAAGTTACGCTTGTTCCCTTGACCGAGGATGACAGAGAACAGTTTATCTTAGACAATCAATGGTCTTTTAAATACGGCGCAATGCAGGAGTTCGGGGAACGGGATACGCACCTTGACGATGCGGGGGAAATCATATCCCGCAAAACCATTGAACGCAGCATAGATGCTCCCAACAGCGAAACCTATCGCATTGTTGCAGATGGCAAAAAGGTGGGCGGTGTGATACTCAAAATCGACAGAGAAACCAATCGCAACGAGCTGGAGATTCTGTTCGTGTCACCCCAGGAGCATAGTAAGGGCATTGGTTACGGCGCGTGGCAAGCGGTGGAGGCATTGCACCCCCAGACAACCGTTTGGGAAACCTGCACACCTTATTTTGAAAAACGCAATATTCATTTTTACGTAAATAAGTGCGGATTCCAGATTGACCAGTTTTGGTGCGAGTACTTTCAGCCGGAGCACGAACTGCCGGAAGAAGATGAACACGACCTCGATGAAGGTCCCGATGAGATGTTCCGGTTTGTAAAAGTAATGAAAGCGTGACAAAAATTTCATAATGAAACCGCTTAATACGAAAAAAGCTTGACCCGATTGGGTCAAGCTTTTTGCTTGCAAACGCGCTATTTAAAAGACTTTTCTCTTATCTTCCACGTACTCGTGCTTTAAGATGAGAAGCCGCAAAATTCTGTGGGTATCTTCGTCTACCTGCATAACCAGCACGGTGTAATTCTGATAATCGAAGGAATCGAAAGGAACGGGCATCGCGCCAATCATTTCAACGGTCCAACCGCCCACAGTGGCGCAGTTGGTTTCCAATTCATCTTCGTCCAGCCCCAGCTTGTCCATAAAGTCGCTGAGGTTCATATCGCCGGAGCACTCAAAACGGCTTTCAGAAATTTCCTGCCATTCATTCACGATGTCGTCGTTTTCGTCCCAGATGTCGCCAACAAGCTCTTCCAGTACGTCTTCCATTGTTACGATACCCTCAATGCCGCCGTACTCATCGGCAACCACGACCATATGGGTTCTGTGGGAACGGAATTCATTCATAATCTCGTGCAAATGCATAGATTTTGGAATGAAAACAGGTTCCAAAAGCAGTTCCCGTAAATTTACAGTTTTGTGATCTGCAAGCTCCTTCAGCAGGTGCTTTACATACAGAATGCCAACAACGTGGTCCACAGTCCGTTCATAAACGGGATAGCGGGAGAATTGGGTGTCGGAAATTACGTTCAGAATATCTTCAATGGAATCGTTAATTTCAAAACCAACCACATCAATTCTCGGGGTGAGAATATCACCTGCATCCAAATCGGTAAACTCCAGTGCAGATTGCAGAAGTTCGGTTTCGTTTTCGTCAATAACGCCCTCGTCTTCGGCGGTGTCCAGAAGATTTTCCAGTTCCTCCTCGGTAATGGTTATGTCCTGATCAGCTTTTTTTCTCCATATAAAACTCAGAATCTTCACAATACCGGAAGTAATCAGCACAACGGGGAAGAAGACAATCATCAGCACCAACAGGGGATAAGCTGCCATTTTGGCGAAGGGCTCGCTGATTCTGCGGGCAATCATCTTAGGAGTAATTTCACCGACAATCAGAATCAGCGCGGTCATAACCACTGTAACGATAGAGGATGCCGCTTCGTCGGAAATGGGCATAGATTTGGTCAGCGTCACAGCCAAAACGGTGGCAACGGAAGTTGCGGCGATGTTCACAAGGTTGTTGCCAACCAAAACAGTGGACAAAGCAAAATCGTAATGGTTATAGATAAAGCCAACCAGTTTTTCAGTAGGTGTTTGCGTTTCTCCTTCTTTCTTGACCTTCAGCTTGCTCAAAGAGGTGTAAGCAATTTCTGTGCCGGAGAAAAAGGCGGAGCCTAACAGTAAAAATACAATCAATATGTATGCCATAGTTCCGCCCTCCTTACATCAGCTCCAGGCCTTCGCCTGCGTCGCTTTCGTCCTGAATATCGCCAACAAGCTCTTCCAACAGGTCTTCCATAGTCAGAATGCCAACCTTTTTGTGGTTGTTATTTACAAGGAAAACCATATGCAGCTTGTTCAGACGCATTCTTTGCAGCAGAACGGAAATTTCGGTCTTGCAATTAAAAATATAAGGCTTTAACAGGATTTTGCGCAGAATGATTCTTTTTCCGGCAACATACTGATTCAGGAAAAGGTTAACCGGAAGAATACCTACAATATTGTCTTTGTTTCTTTCGTAAACCGGCAGTCTGGAATAGGTTTCCGTTTTCAGCAAAGCGGCCAATTCTTCAATAGGGGTTGCAACGTTCACACACACAACCTGCTCCATAGGAACCATAATATCCTCGGCAAGCTTGTCCCGGAATTCAATAGCGGAATTTACCAAAGCTTGCTTTTCCGGCTCCAGAACGCCCTCATCTTCGATTGTTTCGATGATGCTCAGCAGCTCTTCCTCTGTAACGGTTTTGGTTTCCTTGCCGGCCAAAAGCTTGGAAAGCAGGCTGGAGATTACAGAAAAGATGGCGGATATGGGGGTCAGCAATTTTACCAACAGCATCATACTGCCGGAGAATAACAATGCCAATTCCTCTGCTCTTGCCTTAGCCAGAGATTTGGGAATCATTTCGGCAAAGAGATAAACGATAAACGTTGTTACCAATGTGCCGTAAATAACATATTCTTCCGGTAAAGCTTGCTGCATTACAAGCAAGGCAGAAAGGGATGCGCAGGCTGCGTGAAAAATATTGTTGCCAATCAGAATTGTGATCAGGGTCTTGTCGAAACGGTCAGAAATCCACAATACGCGCTTCGCTCTTTTATTACCCTTGTCAGCCAAGGTACGCATACGCACCTTGCTTACAGCGGTATAAGCTGTTTCGCTGGCAGCGAAGTAGGAAGAGAGCAATAAAAATAACACGTAAAGTATACAACTGGCAGGATCCACGAAAAAACCAACTCCTTTTTATATATAATCCGAAATATTATACTACATATTTACAAATAAAGCAATCATTATTGGAATGCTTTAGAAAATATTGCTGCTTATGCGTTTAAGCTATGTAAGAAATAGGTGACGGCCAATAAATCGGCGCAGCCGCCGGGAGAGAGATTCCGCTGGATAAAGGCATCGTCCAATGCTTCTATCTGGGAAATTGACGGAAAAGGGGCAGTATTTAAAAGCGCCTGCGCGGACTCTGCGGCCCAGGCAGCGCCCTTGCAGCCGCCTCTGTGATACAAATTGGTATCACTTACCTTGACAATCAGATGCAAAAGGGTTATGAGACCTGCGTCGTTCTGGGAAAGACCTTTGCTGAGCGCGTCTTTGTAAACAGGCAGGCCAATGTAAAGTACCGACGGAAATCCTGC
>JAZNDB010000022.1:0-7110 GCA_045587845.1 Faecousia sp. | reverse complement strand
GTATTCTGCCCTCGGAGAAAACCTATCTGCGCAGCGGAATCTGGGAACTGTTTAAAAGCCGGATTCCTTGGCTGATGCTGCTGATGGTGTCGGCAACCTTCACGGGGATGATTATCTCCTCTTTTGAGGAAGCCTTGGCGGCGCAGGTGGCGCTGACGGCATTCATTCCTATGCTGATGGGAACAGGCGGCAATGCCGGTTCTCAGTCCTCGGTAACGGTTATCCGGGCGCTGAGCTTGGATGAGCTGAGGTTTTCCGATTTGCCCAGAGTTCTGTGGAAGGAAATCCGCACGTCGGTGCTGTGCGGCGTGGCGCTTTCACTGGTTTGTTTTGTGAAAATTTGGCTGGTGGACAGAATGCTTTTGGGCAATACCCAAATCACCCTGTTGATGGATGGTGCGGTGTGCCTAGCGCTGCTGGTGACGGTGGTGGCGGCGAAAATTGTGGGCGCGATTTTGCCGATGATTGCCAAACGGGTAAAATTAGACCCTGCGGTAATGGCAAGCCCCTTTATCACCACCATTGTGGATGCGCTTTCGCTGCTGGTGTATTTCCTGTTTGCAAAGATGCTGCTGAAGCTGTAATTTTTGGGCGGTTTTATCAACCGCCCAAATTTTTTGGTGTAGTTCCCGATAATTGACGAAACTGGCATTATAAATGATAATAAAATTGGGGCTATTTTTATTGCCAGAAGGTGCTATAATGCAAATAGCTTGTTGCAGGAGGTATCCTTATGAACGAAAATAGCCAAATCTTACGGAAGCTGTGTATGGCGGCGCTGTTTGCGGCGCTTTGCTATATCGGCTTTACATATTGCAAAATCGATATTCCCGTAGGCGCAGAAAAAACCGCGTTCCATTTGGGAAACGTATTCTGCGTGCTGGCGGCGCCGTTTTTGGGTGGCTTTTGGGGTGGTATGGCCGGCGCGGTTGGTATGACCATTGCGGATTTAACCACCGCCTATGTGACCTCTGCGCCGAAAACCTTTGTGCTGAAGCTGTGCATTGGCTTGATTACGGGGCTGATTGCCCATAAGGTATTCTGCCTGAGCAAGGACAATCAGCGGAAGGTTGCATTGCCTGTTGCTACTGCGTTAAGCTGTGCAGGCGGTATGGCATTCAACGTGGTAGCAGACCCGATTGTGGGATACTTTTATAAGACATATGTGCTGGGAGTTCCCCAACAGGCGGCAAACATCTGGGTAAAAATGGGAGCCGTGACTACGGCGGTGAATGCGGTGGTGGCGGTGATCGCAGCCACAGTGTTCTACCTAGCTCTGCGACCTGCCTTGAAGCGGAGCAATCTGCTGCCCCAAGTGAAATAAAAAACATCGCCCCCGGTGAAAAACCGGGGGCGATACTGTTATTCTTCGGTAATGATCAGCAAATCATTCGGGGTGCAACGAAATACCTTTGCAAAAATACAAGCTCAATGTCCGTGACAAATCGTTTTCCGGCTTCAATTCGCTGAATTGCATTTTTGTCAATATCCAATCCGGCAAGCTGAAGCATATCCGCAAGCTGGCGTTGGGACTTTTCCATTTTCTTGCGACGCTGGGCAATTGCTTGACCACAGAGGTTATTTGCCCCGTTTTTTGCTTTGTTTGTAAACATAGCCCACTCTCCTTGTTGACATTCACTGCTTGTCATTAAGGAAAGTATATGCTAAAATGAACACATAATTGACATTCACAAGATGTCAAAATGCGATATGGAGAAATTTTATGATAATGGACATTATGGGAACAATTTTGATTCCCGGCAATTGCGGAAAAGACTGTCCGGGAAATGTGGAGAACAATTCAGAGGTGTGCTGCTGCGACGAATGTGACTATATGATATGTTGCTTGCCAACCCATAAAGAATCAGAGTGTTTGCAATGTAAGGATAAGGATTGTCCGCGGGTCGTCGAGGGCGCCGACCCCTACAAGGCACACTTGGTTTGTTCTGTAGGGGACGGCCTCTGGACGTCCCGCAAAGGATCCCTTGTGTAAAGGGGGCTGCCGAGCATAGCGAGGCTGGGGGATTGTGTTGCCTTAAGATAGGACGATATAGGACTCTTCCCCGGGCTAAAGAAGTATCCCCCGGACACTTTTTTGCGGCCTTTGGCCGCCGCCCTCTTCGAGTCCTTATCGGCCAAGACCAAAAAAGAAGGGACACCTAAAGGTGTCTCTTCTTTTCTGGTGGGCGATATAGGACTCGAACCTATGACCTTCCGCACGTCAAGCGGATGCTCTAGCCAGCTGAGCTAATCGTCCAAAGGCAGGAGTTATTATAACGAACAAACTGCAGTTTGTCAACCCCTGCGGTGAATTTTTACAGGTTTTCAGGCAACTGGATTGGTTTCCTCTTGGGTTTCTTCCACCTCGGACAGCTCAATGGTCATTTCACCCTTAGGAATCAAAAACCGACGAATGGCAAACAGACCGGCGATACACAGCACACTGGCCACGTTGCTCCAGGGATTGTCGTGGGCAATAATAACCTGCCGGGCGATTGCCACGATCAGCACTTCCAGGGTGTTGGCGGGGGTCATATCCAGCAGCATTCGCACGAACTCCAGCCCCACGACCAGTGTTAGAATGTTGTGCAGATAGGTGTGAATGCTGGCAAAATAGCCTTGGGTTGTGAACATTCGATAGATTTCCAGAGTCAGCATTGCCACCAACACAACCAAGGTGATGATAGCGATCAGCCATTCCAAAAAGTGCAGAACTTTGTGAATCCAGTCGGTTTTCTTATGCATAGTTGTACCTCTCTTTTATGTTATTTTCAGGGGGTATCTGCCAGCAAATATTTTTTTGCGCTGTCCAGCAGCGCTTGTTTTTCATTGGGAATCTGCTCGTCCTGCACCTGCTCCAACAGGTAGTCCAGGCAGGCGCCCAGGGTTTTTCCGGCAGGAAAGCCGATGGCGAGTAAATCCCGTCCGTCAAGCGCCAAATCTCTCACAGTCAGGCAGGCGTCCTCTGCCAGAATTTCTTCCAAAATTTTGCGTATTTCAGAAAATGTGCTGCAAGTTTCCTCGGTGCCCTTGCCACCGAAATCTGCCTCTTGCAGAGCAAGCAGCTTGCGGGTATTCTCCACACCGTATTTGCCCAGCCGCTTTCGCAGCAGCTTTTTATCCGGGGTCAGCTCGGTCATATGGTGGGCAATGAGAAATACCACCTGCTCCCGCAATGCGTTGGGCGCTTTCAAATCAGACAGCAGCCGGTCGGCCTTTTCTGCGCTTACCTTTGCGTGACCGTGGAAATGCCCTCGGCCATTTTCGTCTAAGAAGAAGGTGTCCGGCTTGCCGCAATCGTGGAGCAATGCCGCCCACCGCAGCGCCAAATCCTGAGGTACAGCCTCTACCACGTGGGCGGTGTGGGTGTATACATCATAAAGGTGGTGGGGATTGCATTGGGCAAACCCGATACTCTCAGAAAGCACCGGTACAACCTTCGCCAAAATCTCCTGATAGGTGCATAAATCTGTTGCATTGACCAGAGGAAGAAGTTTACATAATTCTTCAAATACCCGTTCCTTTGCCAGCTTGTCCATCAGGGGAGAGAGGCTTTTCATAGCTTCCAATGTGGCTTTTTCCGGAGTAAGCTGAAACCGTACTCCAAACCGCACACCCCGCAGAATCCGCAAAGCGTCTTCGGAGAAACGGGCTTGTGGATTGCCAACGGTACGTAAGGTTTTGTTCTGCAAGTCGGCCTGTCCGCCAAAGGGGTCCACGTAGCCGCAGGAGGGATGAAAGGCCATCGCATTGACGGTGAAATCCCGTCGGGATAAATCTTCTTCGATGGAGGATACAAACTGCACCCAATCCGGATGTCGGCTATCCTGATAGCCGCCCTCGGTACGGAAGGTGGTAATTTCTATCACTTCGCCGTCTATTACGACGCCGATGGTGCCGTGCTTTTCACCGCTGCGGACCAGTGTGTAGTTTTCAAAAAGCTTTGCCGTTTCTGCCGGGAGCGCATTGGTACAAAGGTCATAGTCGTGGGGGATTAGCCCCAGCAGAGAATCCCGCACACAACCGCCTACGGCATAGGCCTCAAACCCTGCTTGTTCCAAGGTGTGCATACAAAACAGGACAGGTTTCGGTAGAAACATAGGGGTTCCCCCTTATTCCTGCCCGGCAGGAGGCAGTACAAAGAAATCCGCAGCCAGCCAAAGGGATACAGACAGATAGAACAGTCCTTGAGAATGGGTAGCAGAGGACAGGCAGCACATCAGCGCGCCTTGGCTGAAGAAAGCATATTGGAAGCTGCTTTTTTGCAACACATCCAATTCAGCCCGGAAATAGGCGGCAATCAGCAGGAACAAGCAAGCCAGCAGTGGGAACAGGTATAGCTGCAACTGGGGTTCAGCGCCCCACGTTTGGCAACAGGCCATCGTCCGCACGATAAAAAACACGGCAACTACACTGTGGAGCAGGCAATTGGGACGTAGACCTTGAAAACGGCAGTAGGCGGTCACCAAAAGCGCGCCGCCGGCCAATGAACCGAAAATAGGAGTAAGCAAGGCTAAAATACCCGATGCAGGCATAGAAAATGCGGAAATAAGCATACCAACCGCGGCGATTGCCGTGCCGGCGGAGGCGACAGGGGAGCGGGGAAACAGTTTGCCATAGTCGGTGGCAGGGGGCGCTTTCCGCTGAATAAGCAAGCAAAGCCCCAAAGTAGCTACCAGTAAAAGCAGAGAGATAATGCTTGCAACGTGGACGGAAGGGAGAAGACCGCGGTTGTCCACAGAAGAAATGAGCCAGCTTTGCATAGCCATACTGATAACGCCGGTAAATAATCCAAGCCAGGGAAATATGCTCCGGCGAAGAGAATCTTTCATAAAAGTGCCTCCGTAGAAACGAGATAGGTATATTATACCAACCCTTTGTTTGGATTTCTACCCCTTATTTGTAAAAAATACACTTGTTTCTCTGGGCATTTCGCGGTATAATATACTGGAATTTTTTAGTGCGTATATGGAGGATAAGGAATATGGTGCGTTATATTGCGTTGGCATTGGTGTTGCTTGCCGCCTTTGGCATTTGCGCCGGTGTGGGTGGTTTTGCAGGACTGCAATGGCTTTGGATTTTGCCAGTGGCCTTTGTGGGTAGCTTCATCGGCTTTGCCGCAATATTTTTTCTGTTTTTGTGTATCTGCAGCGCATTGGTAAATCCCAAGAAAACGCAGAAAAAGGACAGCCCCTTCTACCGGGGATTGATCTCCGTCACAGCCCAGTTGGTAGTTTGGATTTTGCGGATACGGATACATACTGCAGGCCTGGAAAAAACCCCCAAAGACGGACGGTTCTTTCTGGTTTGCAACCATTTGAATAATATAGACCCGGGTGTCCTTTTGCTCTCCTTCCCTAAAAGTCAGCTGGCATTTATTGCCAAACGGGAGAGCAGCACGATGTTTTTGGTAGGCAAACTGATGCGCAAAATTATGTGTCAGTTTATCAACCGGGAAAACGATCGGGAAGCGCTGAAAACCATTATCAACTGTATCCGTCTGATTCAGGAGGACGAAGTTTCAGTTGGCGTATTCCCCGAGGGGCGCATCACCGGTGACGATTTGCTGCATCCTTTCCGCAGCGGTGTGTTCAAGATTGCCCAGAAAACCAAAGTTCCCATCGTGGTTTGCACCCTGCAAAACACACAAGATGTGTTTAAAAATGCAAAGAAACTGAAGCCTACCGATGTGCATATGCATCTGGTTGGCGTGGTGCAGCCGGAGGAATGGGAAGGGTTGACTACCGTGGATATTGCAGACCGTGTTCACACTATGATGGCGGAAGATTTGGGCCCGGATTTGGTTTGGCAAGAAACCCCTTGATTTTAAGGACATTTCCCATTATAATACAGTGTAATTGTTGCTTTGGAGGAAGAAAAGATGAAAAACAGCGAAAAAACCTTAGATATGATCGTAAATCTGTGTAAAAACAGAGGTTATGTGTATGCCGGCTCCGAGATTTACGGCGGTCTTGCCAACTCCTGGGACTACGGCCCTTTGGGTGTGGAATTCAAGAACAACGTGAAGAAAGCCTGGCTGAAGAAGTTTGTGCAGGAATCCGACTATAACGTAGGCTTGGATGCCGCCATCATTATGAATCCCACCACTTGGGTGACCACCGGCCACGTGGGCTCTTTCTCTGACCCTCTGGTTGACTGCAAGGGCTGTGGCTCCCGTCAGCGCGCTGACCAGCTGATTGCTGCTTCCGAAAGCGGCAAGCAGGTGAATGTAGACGCTATGGACACCAAGGAAATGAATACCTTTATCGAGGAACACGAGGATGTGGTCTGCCCCGTTTGCGGCAAGCATCACTTTACCTCTATCCGTAATTTCAACCTGATGTTCCAGACCAAGATCGGTGTTACCGAGGACTCCTCCTCTATCGCTTATCTGCGTCCTGAAACCGCGCAGGGTATTTTCGTCAACTTTGATAACATTCAGCGTACCACCCGTAAGAAGCTGCCCTTTGGTGTTTGCCAGGTTGGTAAGGCTTTCCGTAATGAGATTACCCCCGGTAACTTCACCTTCCGTACCCGTGAGTTCGAGCAGATGGAGTGTGAATTCTTCTGCCAGCCCGGTACTGACCTGGAGTGGTTTGCCTACTGGAAGGACTTCTGCAAAAACTGGCTGATTTCCCTGGGTATTAAGGAAGATTCCCTGCGTCTGCGTGACCACGATCCTGCAGAGCTGGCATTCTATTCCCGCGCTACCACCGATATCGAGTATCAGTTCCCCTTCGGCAACGGCTGGGGTGAGCTGTGGGGCATCGCTGACCGTACCGACTATGACCTGGGCCGTCATCAGGAGGCTTCCGGCAAGAAGCTGACCTACTTCGATCAGGATCGGAACGAGCATTACATTCCCTACGTTATCGAGCCTTCTCTGGGCTGCGACCGTGTGGCGCTGGCCTTCCTGTGCGAAGCCTACGACGAGGAAGTGGTGGGCATGGATAAGAAGGGCAACGCCGATGTGCGTACTGTTCTGCGTCTGCACCCCGCTCTGGCCCCCTTCAAGGCTGCCATCCTGCCCCTTAGCAAAAAGCTGCGCCCCAAGGCTGAGGAAATTTACAAGATGCTGCGCAAGGACTTCATGGTGAAGTTCGCCGATGC
>JAZNDB010000021.1:0-20576 GCA_045587845.1 Faecousia sp. | reverse complement strand
CATTCACATTGCGCCTGTCCGCGGCGGCACTTACGGCATCTATGATGAGCTGGGTCTGCCCCGCATTGAAAAAATTCTGCAAAACCACCCCAATTTGAAAGTCCTGGGTCACTCCCAGCCTTTCTGGGCAGAGATCTCCGGTGATTTGACGGAAGAAATCCGCTTTGACTACCCCAAAGGGCCTGTCATAGAGGGTGGCCGTATTGTGGAATTGTTCCGCAAGTACCCCAACTTGTACGGTGACCTGTCCGCCGGCAGCGCCTCCAACGCGTTGATGCGTGACCCGGATTTCACCGCAAAGTTTATTGAAGAATTTGCCGACCGACTGATGTACGGCTGTGATATATGCGCGCCCCATCCCGCATTCCCCTACAAATTCCGGGATTTCCTTGACCAAATGCTGGACAGCGGTATGATCAGCGAAGAAAACTACCGGAAGATCGCTCGGGAAAATGCCATTCGCATTTTGAAGCTGGAGGGCTAAAAAGGTACGTTGCCTTTCCGGAAGAAACCACCTATCATTGGACTATATCTTTCAGAAAGAGGTGTTCCAAGTGAACGATGTGAAATCTATCAAAAAAATTGACGTACACGCCCACGCAACGCCCTTCAGAGCATATTATCCTTCCTGTGATCCAAAGAATCCTGCCTCTGTTTTCGTATCCCCCGAGCAACTACTTGCGCTTTATGACGATTTGGGCATTGAAAAGGGTATTCTTCTGCCCCTTTGCGGAACAGAAAGTATCCTTCCCAACGTTCCCAGCGAGTGCTGTAAATATATGGTAGACAAGTATCCCGGCCGGTTTCTTTGGTTCTGCGCAGTGGACCCCCGGATTCAAATCCCCAAAAACGAAACTACTTACGATACATTTGTCAGACTTTTGACGCACTACAAATCTCTGGGCGCAAAAGGTATGGGTGAGCTCACCACCCCCGTGGATGCCGACGATCCCCGGCTGGATGTGTTGTTTACCGCTTGTGAAGATTGCGATATGCCCGTGACCATTCACATTGCTCCGGTACGGACCGGTACTTACGGTATCTACGATGACCTGGGCCTGCCCCGCCTGGAAAAAATCCTCCGGAAGCACCCCAGATTGAAGATTCTGGGTCACTCCCAGGCCTTCTGGTCGGAAATTTCCGGTGATTTGACAGAAAAAACCCGTTCCGCCTACCCCAAGGGTCCGGTTGCAGAGGGTGGGCGCGTTGTGGAGCTGTTCCGCAAGTACCCCAACCTGTACGGCGACCTGTCTGCCGGCAGCGCCTCCAATGCGCTGATGCGTGACCCGGATTTCACCGCAAAGTTTATTGAGGAGTTTGCCGACCGTCTGATGTACGGCTGCGATATCTGCCTGCCCCAGCCCGCATTCCCCTATGAATTCCGGGATTTCCTGGATGAACTGCTGGACAGCGGCAAGCTCAGCGAAGAAAACTACCGGAAGATCGCCCGGGAAAATGCCATTCGCATTTTGAAGCTGGAAGATCAATAGGCAAACACCCCGCCACGATGGCGGGGTAAAAGCTTTCTCTATGTATAAGCCTCCCCTGTGTAAGGGGAGGTGGGCAAAATCTTTGATTTTGCTCGGAGGGGTTGTTCTCATAGTGACAATCCCCCCGTCAGCCTGTTCGGCTGACAGCCCCCTTTACACAAGGGGGCCTTTTTTGTTTTCATTACCAAAGACCTAAATATCCAATGACAATGCCCGCCGCGGCAGACATCAAAACCAAAGCAATGGGGTGTACTTTCTTCATTGCCAGCACCAGCATTGCCACAAAAATACCTGCAGACAGGTAAAATGCCGGTGTGAAAAGGGGCGCAAGGCTCAGACCTGCCGGAAAGAAAACACCGGAAGCCACCGACAGAATCGCGCCTGCAATCAATCCCACCACCGCAGGCTTTAAACCGGTCATAACACCCTTGACAATAGAAGAGTTGCGGTATTTATCATAGAATCTTGCCACAATGAGAATAATGATAAAGCTGGGTAAAACGATACCTAGGGTCGCCGCCACAGAGCCAAAAATGCCGCCCATCTCAGCGCCCACATAGGTTGCCATATTCACGGCGAAAGGACCGGGGGTGGATTCGCTGACGGCAATAAAGTTGGTGATGGTCTCCTGGGGAATATGCTCCCCCCACCGCAGCGCCACCTGCTCCTGCATCAGCGGCAGCATAGCGTAGCCGCCGCCAATGGTGACAGCGCCAATCATAAAGAAGGTCAGAAACAGTTCCAGATAAATCATTCCTGCGCCCTCCTTTCCATTGCCTTGGCAGTAACAAGACCGAAAATTGCGCAGCCTGCCAGCACCAGCACAACGGAAACATCAAAAATTCCCGTAAGAATAAATGCAGCCGCCATCACAATATAAGCTGCCCAGTTCTTTTGGTTTTTCTTATACATACCCCACAGGGCCTTGCACAGCAGCGCCAGCACGCCTGCCCGAATACCCTGGAAGGCATACTGCACTGCTTTCAGCTCCTGGAACTGGCGCAGCACAAAGGAGATGGCATAAATAATCACAAAACTGGGAAGCACCACACCCAATGTGGCTGCCACAGAGCCCAGCACGCCGGCAGTGCGGTAACCCACAAAGGTGGCGGAGTTAATGGCGATCGGGCCGGGGGTGGATTCTGCGATTGCAATAATCTCCAGAATATCCTCGTCGGTGACCCAGCCATTCTTCTCCACCGCTTCTTTCTGAATGAGGGGAATCATCGCATAGCCGCCGCCGAAGGTAAAGGCGCCAATCCTGAAAAAGGTGGTAAACAATTTCCAGATTCTCTTTCCTTTATTTTCCAATTTCTTCATTCCTTTCTGTTGCATACCCCTATACCATACCCCAAAAATGCCGGTTTTGCAACCATTGTTTGACACATTTGCGGGATTATGGTAGGATAAATTTATAATGACAATGATCCTCAGGAGGCGCTTTATGGACCGATACAGCCGTACCCGGTTTTTGCTGGGACAAAACGCTATGGACAAACTGAATAATGCCCACGTAGCCGTGTTCGGTTTGGGTGGTGTTGGCGGCTATGTGGCAGAGGCCCTGGCCCGCAGCGGCATAGGCGCGCTGACCCTTGTAGACCACGATACCATCAGCAAATCCAACATCAACCGTCAGATTCTTGCCACAGAGGATACCGTTGGCAAGGACAAAGTTTCCGTAGCGGCACAGCGGGTTTTGGCAATCAACCCCCAAATCCGCATGACCCCCAAAAAGACCTTTTATCTGCCGGAAACGGCGGGGGAGTTTGACTTTTCCCAGTATGACTATGTGGTAGACGCCATTGACACCGTCACCGGCAAAATGATGCTGATTCAAGCGGCAAAGGCGGCAAACACCCCCATTATTTCCTCTATGGGCACAGGCAACAAGCTGGACCCCACCGCTTTTCAGGTAGGCGACATCTCCGAAACCTCCGTCTGCCCTCTGGCGCGGATTATCCGCAAGGAATGTAAAAAGCGGGGCATTGAAAACTTGAAAGCGGTGTGGTCTACGGAAGACCCCATCAAAAACCCCCTCCCTCCCGATGACCCTGCCTGGGCGGAACTGCCGGAGGGCAGAAATGCCCTGCCCGGCTCGGTGTGCTTCGTGCCGGCAGTAGCAGGTATGATTCTCGCAGGGGAAGTTATCAAGGATTTAATAAAATAAAAAGGCCCCCTTGTGTAAAGGGGGCTGTCAGCCGAACAGGCTGACCGGGGGATTGTTGCTTATTAGTTTTTCGCTATTACCGATTACTTGAAACAACCCCTCCGTCAAAAATCGAAGATTTTTGCCACCTCCCCTTGCACAGCAATGTCATTAAGTTAGGAAACTCGTCATTCCGAGCCAGTGCGCACACTGGCGTGGGAATCCGTTTCTCCCAGCGGAAAAGTTACGGATTGCCACAACCAGTCTGCGGACTGGTTTCGCAATGACGCTAATTTAATGACATTGCCTTGCACAGGGGAGGCTTTTTTATACTGTTTCGTCGGTGATGGTTTTCAGAGCATCTTCTGCAGACATTCCCTCTGCAATGGCTGCCCGGCGGGCTGCATTGACTTTGCTAATAGTCTTCATTCTCTCACCGGTGAGAGAATATCCACCCATAGCAAGCAGTGTCACAACCCAAGAGACCATAGGAAGAATGCAGAACAACGCAATGACCACCCAGTTCATCCCCTGTGTGTAGGGTGTTGTCTTGGTGGGCAGATTGGAAAACCCGATAACGCCCACCGCCAAACCTACAACCGTGCCGGAAAGGCTGGATACCAGCTTGTCCACCAGGCTGAACATTGTGCCCATAATGCCGGGGATAAATTTGCCCGACTTGTAGGTTTCATAATCAGCGCAATCCGCCACCATAGGAATGGGCATATCCGCCGTGGCAAAGTAGGCGCCGTAGCCAATGCCGTAGGAAAAGAAAAACAAAATTGTATACAAATTGGTGGTAACCCGGAGCTTTCCGTCTGCTATTTCATAGAGCCGAAGCATTCTGGCAGGGTCGCCCTGTTTCCACAGCAAAAGCAGTACCAGCACCACCGCATAAGCTCCAAGGGCAACTGCCACATAGCGCATCAGAGAGGCCTTCTGTCCTTTTCTCTGGGCGGTCTTTACCGTGAGCAAAAAGAACGGCGCGGCAAAGACAAAGCCTGCCACCATAAAGGGCAGATACAGCCCGTCGTAATTGCCCATCATACAGGCATACAGCATAATCAGCACCGTCATATTGTTGGCAATGGATTGAGCCAGTTTGCAGCCGCCACCTGCGATCATCAGCCGTTGCAAGGGCTTGTTGCCCCGAACAATGGCTACATATTCGGAAAATTTCATTCTTTGCGGCTCTGCGCCGCCCAAACCAAAGAACTTTTCGTTGTCCTTTTCCCAAATGCCGATGATTGCCAAAACCGTCAGCAATGCGGAAATCACAACGCCAACAGGGGCCATAACCGCATACCATTTGCCGCTATAATCCCCTAAAAAGCCGTCCCCTGCCAAAATCGGGCCAATTGCTTGAATGATGCCCATACCCAGCAAAGAACCAACGGTGTTGAAAATGGTGAACAGCGGCCGCTGCTTAGGGTCATCGGTAAGCACCGGCTGGGCGCCCCGGGTCACCGATGTCTGGAATGTGTAACCAATTACCCACACTCCATATAGCGCCACAAAAAGGGTATATTTTGCCCACATTGCCTCCACCAGCGGTGTAAAAACATACAACAGAAGCACCGAAACCCCCATAATGCCATTTCCTATCACCATAAAGGGGCGGAACTTTCCGAATCGCCCATTGGTGCGATCCATCAGCGCGCCGATAATGGGATCTGTCACCGCATCGAACACCCGCATAGCCGTAACCATTACCGTGGCAAAGGTCATAGCAAGCCCCAGCACGTTGGAGCCAAAGTTGGCAATGTAGCTGAGTATCAGCACGAAATACACATTGGTTGCGCCGTTATTGAGGGGAAACAGGGCCAACTGATAGAGCTTAGCTCTGTTGGGATTTTGTGTCATTTCCGTTCCTCCTGCTTTGTCCAGTTTTCGCCGCCGGCGGATTTTCCAAGGCGGTAAGCGGGATCTTTTTTGTTTACATAATGCAAAACAGCCTCGTCTGCGCAGTTTTCGCCTACCGCTTTGATATGGGTCGTTTCTCCCAATTCCACTTGGAAGGTAAATACGCGATTTCCCTGTTTTTCCGCCACCTTTTTGCCGTCTGCATATAGCGTAACGGCAGGGCAGTTGGAATAGACCTTCAGGGTTGTCTTTTTGGCCTCTCGGTTTACATAACGTTTTCCGCAAATGTGGACAAAAGCCTCTTTTGTCCACCAGGCTTTATACAGATAAAAGCTGTCCTTTTTGGTCTGACGGTCAAAGGTCACAAGGCCCTTGTGGTTCATACCCGGCTCGCCTCCCTGGTTTCTGGCATCGGCGGCAAAGTCGAACATATTCCAAAGGTGGGTTGCCCACAAAAACGGTCTTTTTTCGATAAATTTCACCAGATATTCGTGGTAGACAGCCTGATATTCCTCGCTATGGTCGCCGCGACGGGGGCGGGCGGAATGCAAATTCGGCATACCCTCACAGCCGTATTCCGAGTAGCCCAAAGGTCGGTTCGGGAAGCAAAAGTGGAAGAAATCCACCCACAAATCATTCAAAAACAGTCCCGGTACATACCAGCCCAGATACAGATTCCAGCTCACCAGATCGGTGATGTGGGCAACCTTGTTAAAGGGTCCGCACACTGCATAGCAGGCAAGTGTGGTCAGGCGGGTTGGGTCCATTGTATGCGCCAAATCATTCAGCGCCCGATGATTGCGGAGCATATCCTTTTTATTCTTTGTGGAAATGGTGATTTCATTACTGATGCCCCACACGCAGATGCTGGGGTGATTGTAATTCTGAACAATCAGCTCTTTCATTTGGGAAAGGGTGTTGTCAAAGCCCTTTTCCATATGCTCGGAAATATAGGGAATTTCCGCCCAAACCACAAGCCCGTAGCGGTCGCACAAATCATAGAAATACTGATCGTGCTGATAATGGGCAAGGCGGACGGTGTTTGCACCCACCTCTCTTATCAGCGCCATATCTGCGTCGTGGTGTTCTCTGTCCAATGCATTGCCGATACCCCGCCAATCCTGATGGCGGCAAACACCCCGCAGCGGGTAGGGTTTTCCGTTGAGAATAAAGCCCCTTTTGCTATCCACAGAAAAGGAACGGATACCAAAGTTTTGGTTTACATAATCTACACATTCCCCGTCTACAAACAGCTCTGCCTTGCAGGAATACAGATAGGGATCAGCCGTACCCTGCCACAGATGGGGATTTTTTATGGTTAACATAACATTGTTGCCAGTTCCCTGGGCAACCACCATTTTTTCTGCGTCCAGCAGGGTGATTTTCACCTGCGCATTTTCTCCCGTGTGCCAGGTTTGTACCTGCACATTTCCGTCTGTATTGGGAGTGATTTTGATGCCTGTTCCCCCATAATAATCCAAATCAAAATGAGCCTTATGCACAATCAGCAGGCGCACGTTGCGGTAGATCCCGCCATAAAAGGTAAAGTCCGCCTTTTGGGGGTACACAGCATCGTTCACAGAGTTGTCCGCCAAAACCTGCAGGTCATTTTCTTCCTGCAAAAGGTCTGTGATTTCACAGCGGAAGGTAGCGTAGCCTCCGTGATGCTCTGTCACCGTTTGCCCGTTCAGAATCACCGTCGCCGAGGCGTTTACTCCCTCAAATTCCAGATACACCTGCTGGGTATCTTTCTCAAAGGCGGGCATAGCAAACACCTTGCGGTAGCTGCAGCAGCCCCGCTTATAGTCGTTGCCTCCGTCCTGTCCGTCAAGGGCATTCCAGGTGTGGGGAATCTGCACCTGGGCCGTGTTGCCGTCTGAATCCGTAAACAACCAGCCGTCATTGAAAAGAATTTCTGCTTTCATAGTATTCTCCTTGATGTTTGGGAGTATTATACCAAACTATTTTGGGGGGAACAAGAGAATTTCCTGTAAGTTCACAAATTTGTCTATTATTTTCTTTTCAGATGTGTTATAATGAGCAAAATTATGCCCAAAGGAGACCGTTATGGGATTGATTACCAAGCTATTCGGCACCCGTTCTGATCGGGAGATTAAGAAAATACAGCCCATTGTGGATAAAATTTTAGCATTGGAAGAGGAATATTCTGCCCTCTCCCAAGAGCAGTTGCAGGCAAAAACCAATCTTTTTAAGGATCGGCTTGCCCAGGGGGAAACCCTTGACGATATTCTGCCCGAGGCCTTTGCAGCTATTCGGGAGGCCGCCTGGCGGGTGCTGGGAATGAAGCCCTACCCCGTGCAGCTTATCGGCGGTATCGTTCTGCACCAGGGCCGTATCGCGGAAATGAAGACCGGCGAAGGCAAGACCCTGGTTGCCGTTCTGCCCTGCTATCTGAACGCCCTCACAGGAAAGGGTGTCCACGTGGTCACCGTCAACGATTATCTTGCCACCCGTGACTCCCAGTGGATGGGCAAGGTGCATAAGTTTATGGGTCTTTCCGTGGGACTGGTTGTGCCCGGTATGAGCCCCGACGAGCGTCGGGAGGCCTACAAAGCCGACATCACCTACTGCACCAACAACGAGCTGGGCTTTGACTACCTCCGTGACAATATGGCAATCTACAAATCCGAGCTTGTCCAGCGGGGACACGCCTTTGCCATTGTGGACGAGGTGGACTCCATTCTCATTGACGAGGCCAGAACCCCTCTGATTATCTCCGGCAAGGGAGAGGACTCCTCCAAGCTGTACGAAATGGCAGATATGCTGGTTAGCGGTATGAAGAAAATGGTCTTTGCAAAGACCGAAGACAAAGAGGAACAGGACAACTATGATTGCGACTACATTGTAGACGAAAAAGCTCGTTCCGTATCCCTCACCGCCAGAGGCATTGAAAAGGCAGAGAAATTCTTCGGTATCGAAAACCTTGCCGATCCGGAAAATACCACCATTTCCCACCACGTGAATCAGGCAATGAAGGCCCGGGGCATTATGAAGCGGGATATTGACTACGTCATTAAGGACGGAGAAATTATCATTGTGGACGAGTTCACCGGACGGTTGATGTACGGCCGCCGCTACAACGAAGGTCTGCACCAGGCCATTGAAGCCAAGGAAAAGGTAAAGGTTGCCAGCGAGAGCAAAACGCTTGCAACCATCACCTTCCAAAACTTCTTCCGGCTATATAACAAGCTCTCCGGTATGACCGGTACTGCGCTGACAGAGGAAGAGGAATTTAACACCATTTACCGGCTGGACGTGGTGGAAATTCCCACCAACCGCCCCATTGCAAGAATTGACCAGTCCGACGTGGTATACAAAACCGAAGCGGGCAAATTCCGCGCCATTATCCGCCAAGTTGAGGCCTGCCACGAAAAGGGTCAGCCTGTGCTGGTGGGTACGGTATCCATTGAGCGAAGCGAGCTTCTCAGCAAATTGCTGAAGAAAACCGGCATTCCCCACAACGTGTTGAACGCAAAATTCCACGAGCAGGAAGCCCAGATTGTGGCGCAGGCAGGTAAGTTCGGCGCTGTTACCATCGCCACCAATATGGCAGGCCGTGGTACGGATATTATGCTGGGCGGCAACCCGGAATTTATGGCGCTCAACGAGCTTCGCAAGGGGGATTACACCGAGGAGCTGATTGCCCAGGCCAATGCTTATTCCGAAACCACCGATGGGGAAATTTTGGCAATTCGGGAAAAATACGCCCAGCTTTTGGCTAAGTTTAAAGCCGAAATGGCTGACGAGGCGCAAAAAGTCCGTGAAGCCGGCGGCCTTTATATCATCGGCACAGAACGTCACGAATCCCGCCGTATCGACAACCAGCTCCGTGGCCGTTCCGGCCGTCAGGGCGACCCCGGCGAGAGCCGGTTCTATCTGAGCCTGCAGGACGATTTGATGCGTCTGATCTCCTCCGACCGCATTATGGGTATTATGGACTCCTTGGGTCTGGACGAGGACACCCCCATCGACGCAAAAATTCTTTCCAACGCGGTGGAAAATGCCCAGCGCAGTGTGGAAAGCCGCAACTTCCGTTCCCGTAAGAGCGTTTTGGAATACGACGACGTGATGAACACCCAGCGTGAGGTGATTTACGCCCAGCGTCAAAAGGTACTGGACGGCGAGGACCTGCGGGAGAATATGCTGAGTATGCTCCGCGGTCTGGTAGACAGCACCGTTGCCGACTGCATTATGGAAAACGGCGGCGATGTAAACGAGAAAAGTCTGTCCGCTATCCAAAAGGCTTTGGGCGGCGTTTTCTTCCCTGTGGGCGCAGCCTTAGACGGAAACAGCCTGCAGGATTTGTCCGACAACGTCTATGCCTTGGCGCTGCAGACCTACGAGAAAAAGGAAGCCCAGCTTGGCAGCGTAATGCGGGAACTGGAACGGGTGGTTATGCTCCGCGTGGTAGACGAATACTGGATGGACAACATCGACGCTATGGACGATTTGAAGCAGGGCATCGGTTTGCGGGCCTACGGTCAGCACGACCCTGTTGTGGCCTACAAGGAAGAGGGCTACCAGATGTTTGAGGCTATGGTCACTGCCATTCGGGAGGAGACTATTCGCCGATTGTTCCTGGTGCAGGTAAGGCCCACTGTTGAAATCAAGCGGGAAAAGGTGGCAAAGGAAACTGCCGCCGTAGGCACTGCCGATTCCGTGGTAAAAAAGCAGCCTGTGAAGGTGACCAACAAGGTTGGTCCCAACGACCCCTGCCCCTGCGGCAGCGGTAAGAAATACAAAAAGTGCTGTATGCAAAAGGACAAGCTCAGTTGACAATGGACAATGGACAACTTGCAATTCGCTCTGGAAATATCGCTGCGCCCCACGGGTTTACCACTCGCTTAGGCGGTGTCAGCCAGGGGTATCTAAGCAGCCTGAATATGGGTATGCATCGGGGTGATACGCCTGAAAATGTGGCGGAGAACTACCGCCGTTTGGGAGAAGCTATCGGTTTTTCCACCCAACGGTTAGTTCTTGCCAATCAGATCCACTCGGATATCGTCCGTGTTGTGACGGAGGCGGATTGTTTGGGCAGCCTGTCCCATCGGGATTACCCGGAATGTGACGGACTTGTCACCAACACGCCAAACGTGGCATTGGTGGTGTTCACCGCCGATTGTACCCCCATACTCCTCCACGACCCTGTTACAGGCGCAGTGGGCGCGGTCCACGCAGGCTGGCGGGGAACGGCTTTGGGCATCGTAAAAAACGCGGTGGAAGCAATGGTTTCCGCTTTCGGTTGCAAACCTGCCGACCTGTGCGCCGCCATTGGTCCAAACATCGGCGTATGCTGCTTTGAAACAGATAAGGACGTGCCGGAGGCAATGCTTGAGGCTTTCGGTGACGAGGCAAACCCCTATATCCACCCCCGTGGGGACAAATTCCACGTTGACCTGAAAAATCTCAACGCCCTGTGGCTCCAACGCGCAGGGGTCACCAACATCAACATTTCTTCAGAATGTACCGCTTGTGCGCACACCCGCTTTTGGTCTCACCGGGTGACTAAGGGGGAACGCGGCTCACAAGGTGCGATTATTGTATGCAAGGAGGGAATACAATGAAACGGCTTTTGGCACTTTTGCTGTGCCTGTGTATAGCGCTGTGCGGTTGCGCAAAGCAATCGGGACAATACGTGCCTACCGGCGACGGGCTCAGCTATGACGAAGATTACACCGGCCCCCAAAACAAGCCCCAAACAGAAGAAAAGGCCCAGGACTTCTCTCTGCCCTATTATGCCGACCGTTCCTTAAATCCCTATCTTTGCGAGGATTTTACCAACCGGGCGCTGCTGACCCTTCTGTATCAAAGTCTGTTTACCACAGACAGAGATTATGTGGTAGAACCTCAGCTCTGCAAGGCATTCTCCGTATCCAAGGACCTGAAAAGCTATACCTTTACCCTGGAAGCGGCAACCTTTTCCGACGGCTCTGCGCTGACGGCTAACGATGTGGTGACAAGTCTGCTTGCCGCCCGGGAGAGTAACTTTTATAAGGGCCGTTTTCTGCACATCACCGAAATTACCGCCATCTCCGACAGCAGCATTACAATCACCTTAGACACACCTTTTGAGAATCTGCCGCTTCTGTTGGATATTCCCATTGTAAAGGCTGCGCAGGTGGCATTGGACCGTCCTGTGGGTACAGGCCCTTACTTCCTGTACACCGCCACAGGGGGCGAAAGCCTCCGCAAGCGGGAGAACTGGTGGTGCAACCCCGAAATGGCCCTCAATGCTGAGACCATCACCCTGTTTGCCGCTACCTCCGCCACCCAAATCCGCGATGAGTTTGAATTTTCGGATTTAGGTCTGGTGTGCGCAGATCCCGGGTCTGACCGTTATGCCGACTACCGCTGCGACTACGAACTTTGGGATTGTGAAAACGGCATTTTCCTGTACCTGACCACCAGCCGTAACAGTGAGATTTTCTCCAACGATGCCTTGCGGGCCGCCCTGACCTATGCCATTGACAGGGATACACTGGTGGAGGAATACTATCGGGGCTTTGCCCGCAGCGCCTGCCTGCCCGCATCCCCGCTGTTTCCCTATTACAGCCAGAATCTGGCTGACCGCTACAAGTATGACGACCTGAAATTTCTGGAAGCGGTAAAAAGCGCCGGCGCAGAGGGCGCAACCATCGAGTTTTTGGTAAACAGCGCTGACAGTCTGCGCCTGCGTGTTGCCCGGGCCATTTCCAAAATGCTTACAGATTGCGGTCTGGTGGTTAACTTGAAGGCCCTCAAAGGAAACGCCTACACCAATGCCTTGAAGCAACGGCAATTCGACCTGTATCTAGGCCAGACACGGCTCTCTCCCAATATGGATCTGTCTGCCTTCTTCGCCACCTACGGCGAGCTGAGCTGGGGCGGTGTGAACGATTTGGGCGCTTACGCTCTCAGCCTGCAAGCGCTGGAAAACCACGGCAACTATTTTACCCTGCACAAGCTGGTTATGGACCAGGGACTCATTTGCCCCATTCTGTTCCGCAGTTACTCTATTTACTCAGAACGGGGACTGCTTTCCAGCCTGACACCCACCCGGGACAGTGTGTTCTACTACTCTATGGGAAAAACCTTAGAGGATGCGCGAATTTCATAATGCAGCAAAAAACGCAAATGATAAGATTTGACCCCGTTTCTTATCATTTGCGTTTTCTTTTGTTGCTTGCGATTTTCTTCTTTTTTACCGGCTTTTTCCTGTGGAAATATCTGCAAATTTCCGCGCGCTTTTCCTTGCCTCTTTTTTCGACAAAAGGTTGCATATTAGCTCCCATTGTGTTATAATACCTACAAATTATAATTGCTGGTAGTATGCCAATGACCGACCGGTCACTGTTTAAAATATATAGAGAGTGAGAATATTGCTATGCATAACAAAAAGAAGCAACTTTCTGGCGCAAAAAGCTTGATTCGCAGCGCAGAAGGTTTTCTTGAAATCCTCATTTTAACATTACTGTATTACTTTGCCTGGCGTCGCGGTTATGAGGCCAATGTTTTCCCTGCTTATTTCGGCAACGGCAAGTACGTGCTATCCGGTGTTTATTTCCTGCTGGTGCTAGTGCTGTTCTTTGCCTTTGACGGCTTTAAATTCGGTTATCTGAAAAGAATCGACGTTCTGCTGAGCCAGTGGATTTCCCTGTGTATTGCCAATTTTATCACCTATTGGCAGCTATGTCTGATTGCAAACAAGGTGATTTCCGTTGTTCCTATTCTTGTGCTGAGCCTGATCGGCGCTTTCATTGCACTGTTTTGCGTGGTTTTCTATTCCTGGCTGTATCACCAGATTTACGTTCCCAAGAATATGGCTATGATTTTAGGCCGTGATGATGCCGTTACTTTAAAATTCAAAATGGAAACCCGCCCCGATAAGTATCAGGTGGGTAAGTTGATCCCTATCGACGATGGCTTTGACAGTATCTGTCAGCAGATTATGGATTTCGATGCGGTCATTATCAACGACGTTCCCGCCCAAATCCGCAACGACATTTTAAAATTCTGCTATCGGCATAAAATCCGCACCTATATCACCCCGAAACTGACAGATATTATCGTGCGGGGCGCTACCAGCATTACCCTGTTCGACACACCCCTGTTGCTGACAAAGGGCAACGGTCTGACTCCTTCCCAACAGCTCGTGAAACGGATTATGGATCTGCTGATCTGTCTGCCCGTTGCTGCCATCGCTCTGCCCTTTATGCTGCTGGCAGCGCTGGCCATCAAACTGGAAGACGGCGGTCCGGTATTCTACAAGCAGAAGCGGGCCACCTTGGGCGGCAAAGTTTTTGAAATTTTAAAATTCCGCAGTATGGTTGTGGATGCAGATAAAATCGGCAACCAAGCCGGCGCCACTACCCACGACCCCCGCATTACCAAGGTCGGCCGCATTATCCGCGCCACCCGTATTGATGAGCTGCCCCAACTGCTGAACATTCTCAAGGGGGATATGAGCATTGTGGGTCCCCGTCCCGAGCGTGTGGAGCATATGGAAAAGTACGGCAGGGAAATTCCCGAGTTTGATTTCCGCACCAAGGTCAAGGGCGGTTTGACCGGCTATGCCCAGGTTTACGGCAAATACAACACCTCTCCCTACGACAAGCTCCGTCTGGACCTGATGTATATCGAAAACTACTCCTTTATTCTGGACATCAAGCTGATTTTAATGACTCTGCGGATTATGCTCTCCAAAGAGAGCACCGAAGGCTTCGACAAGATCGAAGAAGCCGAGCGTCTGAAAGAAGAAGTTCTCCACCAAATGCACGAGGAACGGGAAAAGGAAGACGCAATTCCCGGAAAATGATTTGAGGTTTTCTTATGAAAAAGGCCGTTTGTATCAGTTGCACCCACCATTATGGGGAAAGAACACAGTATGTGGAATCCGTTTTGCAAGAGGCCGGTTACGACTGTATCTATATCACCTCCGATTTCCACCATATTGGCAAAAAACACCACAAAGTAGACCTTCCCCACTGTATTCAGATTCCTACACGGGCCTATACTAAGAACATCTCACCCCGGCGAATCCTTTCCCATATCTGTTTTGCAAAAGACGCAAGAAAGCTGATGCAGCAGCTCCAGCCGGATTTGATTTATGCAGAAATTCCACCCAACAGTCTGTGTCGGGAGCTGGCCAAATATAAGAAGAAGCACCCCAACGTGAAGCTGATTTTCGACATTTTTGATATGTGGCCTGAGAGTTTTCCCAGCAACAAGCTGAAAAAACTGTTGCAGCTGCCCTTCCGTATTTGGGGCGATTTCCGCAACAAAAGCCTGTCGCAGGCTGATACGGTATTTACCGAATGCGATTTGTTCCGTGACGCGCTGCAACCCCACCTGAAAAACACAAAGAGCAAGACCCTCTATCTGTGCCGCCCCGGTGAAAATGCTGCGGTCGCGGTGAAGCCCCCTGTGCAGGATGAACTGCATCTGTGCTATTTGGGTTCTATTAACAACATTATTGATATTCCTGCCATCGCCAATCTGATTGGTCAGGCGCAAAGTTTGCGCCCTGTGGTTTTGCACATTATCGGCGACGGAGAATCCCGGGAAGATTTCATTGCTGCCGTTTCCGCAACAGGTGCGCAGGTGGAATTTCACGGCGCCATATACGATATGGCTAAAAAACAGGAAATTTTTGACCTTTGCAGCTTTGGTCTGAACATTATGAAGTCTTCCGTATTCATTGGACTGACTATGAAGTCCATTGATTACTTCGCAGGCGGACTTCCCATCATTAACTCCATTCAGGGGGACACCTGGTCCTTGGTGAAAACCCGGGGTATGGGCATTAACCTGAATCGGGAAAATTCCGCGGAGACCGCCGCCCAAATGGTGGCGCTGAATTCTGCGTCGAATTTACAAATGCGCAACAACACCCTCTCCTGTTTCCACGAGCTTTTCTCCCAAGAGCATTTTGCACACAACTTCCTTTCCTCAATTTAGTTTAGGTGGTAAATGTATGAAAAAACTTCTATGGCTCTTCCCCGTCCTGTTCTTAATTGATGATATTTTGGGAATTAACGGATATCAATTTACTGTTTTTGGTGTGGGTATCCGCATTATTCTATTTGCGCTTTCTGTAGGCGTACTGTGTTTGTACTGTCTGGGCGTTCTGGTTAAGGATAAATTTACTCTGTGGAAAAAGGTCCCCAACCGCCCCCGTTTGCTGGATTATCTGAAGCCTATTGACTTTTTTGTGCTGGGCTTTTTGGGGCTGAATTTCCTGTGGGCCACCGCAATTCCCTTGCTGGTACGGGGCAATATGACCTATGCCGTTAAGGATTTTAGCACAATTTTAGTGCTGGTTTTGTACTTCCCCTGCTGCTTCCTTATGCGCACAGGCCGTTTCCAGCTTGCCTCTCTGAAAAAGTGGCTGCTGCCTCTGTTTTTGCTCCTTGCCCTTTGGCACACCGTTATGTATATAGGCGAAGTGCTTGTCCCCGGCTTTTACGAAGGCTACTATGACTTCATTGACATTATTTCCTTTGGCACCGCCGTGAGGACCGATGTGATTTTCGGTTTCGGCATCACCCGTATCATTCAGGTTACTTCCATTATTCTGATTCCTGCTATGTTCCTGGTTTTGGAAACGTTCTGCAAGGGCCGCCGTTGGGTGGGGATTCCTGCTCTGGCGCTGGTTCTGTTTGCCGTTTTGATCACCTATACCAAATCCATTTGGTACGGTGTTTTGGCAGGTCTTTTGGTAGCAGGCGCAGGTATTATGGTCTTTGGCAAGGGCATCGGCACAAGAAAGCAGCTCCTTTCCTTTGCTTTGGCTCTGGTGCTCCTGTTCTGCGTTTTCAACTTCGGTTTCCTGGACAACACGGTAATCACCCGTTCTTTGAACAGTGCCCGTCCCAGCAGCCTGTCTGATATTGACCAGCAGATTGCCCAGTTGCAAGAGCAGCTGAACAACCTGCCCGAAAACGACCCCACAGAATCTACTGATTCCTCCGGCAACGGAACCTCTCCCAGCCAGCCCAATAAGGCCAGCAAAGAAGACTTACAGGCACAGTTGAATAAACTCTCCTCTCAACGGCAGGATGTTGCCGGTACCGCGGAGGCAAATTCCCTGCGGGCTAAGCAGAAGTCCGTTCTTTTGGAAAAATGGTCTGAAAGTAAGTATCTGGGCTTCGGTTACGGCGCTTATGCCGAGGATTGTATCCGTAACGAAAGTTTCCCCTATATGTATGAGAGCCTGATTCCCGCATTGCTTATGAAGCTGGGTCTTGTGGGTATGCTGGGCTGGGGTATTTTTGTGTTGGCTCTGGTGGTATTTGCCATAAAGGCTATGTGGAAAAAGCCCGTGGCTTTCTGGTGCTGGATTGGCACAGCGCTGGCCTTTGCTATGGCCGTACAGACCAACCCCTTCCTGTTTACCTTTGCCGGCTTCTCCCTGATGCTTTATCTGCCTTTGTATATCACCGGCACCCAAGAGGAGCGTTGACACAATGAATGTAATCGTAATGTCCACCTATAACGGCGGACAATACTTGCGCCAGCAACTGGACAGCGTCCTTCGGCAGACCGTAACCGATTTCACACTGCTGATTCGGGACGACGGTTCTTCCGATAACACGCTGGAAATTATCAGGCAGTATGCAGACCCCAGAATTGCGCTGATTCCCGGCGAGAATTTAGGGCCTTCCGGCAGTTTTCTTGCTCTGTTGGATCTGGCGCGGCAGAAAGGCGCTGATTACGTGTTCTTCTGCGATCAGGACGACGTGTGGCAGGACAACAAGCTGGAGCTGCTTCTTGCGGAAATCCAGCCCCTTTCCGGGCCGGCGCTGGTCTTTTCCGACTTTGCTATGATTGACGGACAAGGCGCTGTTACCGGCGATTCCTACGCCGCTATGGCGCAGCTTCGCATTCCCCGGGACGGAAACTTTTTCCCCAAGCTCCTTGCGCAACCCTATATTTTCGGCTGCGCCAGCGTTTTGAACAGGGAGCTTTTGGATTTGATTGAAAATCCCCCCGCAGGTATCGAAATGTACGATTGCTGGATTGGTTTGGTTGCCTCTGTTTTCGGTACTGTCAAGTATCTTCCCGCGGCGACCATTTACCACCGTTTTCACACCAGCAATGCCACCGGGCAGGCGGGTATGAATGCCCTGTCTACCCGCGCGCGACGCATTACCAAAGAATTTGCCAGGCAGGTGGCAAATACCCGTCTGCGTCTGCATCAGGCCCAGCTTTTGCTGGACAGATACGGCGCTGCCATTCCCCCTGCCTATCAGCAGATGCTCTCCCGGCTTTCTGTTGCCGGCAGCAAGGGCGGTTTTTCCGCTGTTCGCGCCTTAAAAAAATACGCTGTTGCCAGAGGTGGCAGTTTGCAAAACTGTTTTTTCTATGTGACCGCGTTTATGTGCAAAGGAGATAAGTGATTTGGATACGAAGGTAATTGCATTATACTTCCCCCAATTCCACAGAACCAAAGAAAACGATGCCTGGTGGGGTGAAGGTTTTACCGATTGGACCAATGTTAAGCAGGGTTACCCCCTGTATGAAGGTCATCGGCAGCCCCGGGTTCCTCTTAACGACAATTATTACGACCTGACCGATTTGAATGTGCTGCGCTGGCAGGTGGAAATGGCCAAGCAGTACGGCATCGGCGGTTTTGCCATCTACCATTACTGGTTTGATGACCATATTCAGATTCTGGAAAAGCCCAAGGAGATGTTCCTGCAGAACAAAGAGCTGGACATTCCCTTCTGTCTGACCTGGGCCAACGAAACCTGGGCCCGTCGCTGGGAGGGCAACGACAAGGAAGTCCTCCTGCTGCAGACCCACACCCCCACCAAAGAAAAATGGAAAACCCATTTTGACTATCTGCTTCCGTTCTTCAAAGACGAGAGAGCCATTCGCATTGACGGAAAGATTCTGTTCCAGATCTACCGTCCCCACTTGATTGACAAAGTGGGCGAAATGCTTGCATATTGGCGCGAACTGGCCCGGGAGGCAGGTATCGGAGAACTGTATTTTATGGCGGTAAAATCCTTTGATTTCCCCGATAACGCCATTTTAGACGAGTTTGACGGCGTTCTGCTGTTCCAGCCCCACGCCGCAACCAACTCCAAAAAAACCAAAGGCCTGCAGATCTATGTGGAGAACATTCTCCGTCATCTGCCGGAAAAATGGGTGGAGAAGCTCCGCACCTTCCGCACCCGGAACCGCACCGGCCACAAGCTGTATTCCTACGAAAAAATTTGGGACATTATCCACACGGACACCTTCCGTTACAAGGATAAGGACGTTTATAATATGGGCTTTATGGGCTGGGACAACACCGCCCGTTACAAGAACAAAGCCACCGTTTATGACGGCTGCACCCCTGCAATTTTTGAGAAGAATTTCCGCAAGCTCTATGAAAAAGCCGGGCAAAAAGAAGACGGCAAGCAATTTGTCTTCATCAATGCCTGGAACGAATGGGCAGAAGGTACTTATCTGGAGCCGGATACCGATCACGGCTACGGATATCTGGAAGCCATTGCGCGAATTACAACTGAAAGAAGGTAAAAAGAATGAAAGGTATTATCTTAGCCGGCGGTTCCGGCACCCGTCTGTACCCCTTAACTTTGGTGACTTCCAAGCAGCTGTTGCCCGTTTATGACAAGCCTATGATCTACTACCCTATGTCCACCCTGATGCTGGCAGGCATCAAGGACATTCTCATTATCTCCACCCCCTCCGACACCCCCCGTTTCAAGGAACTGCTGGGTGACGGCAGCCGTTACGGTGTGCATCTGAGCTATGCAGTGCAGCCCTCTCCCGACGGCTTGGCGCAGGCCTTTATCATCGGCAAGGAGTTCGTTGGTGATGATACCGCCGCAATGGTGCTGGGCGATAATATTTTCTACGGCAACGGCTTCAGCGCTATTCTGGCCCGTGCCTGCGAGAACGCAGAAAATGGCCGCGCTACCGTGTTCGGCTACCACGTACATGACCCCGAGCGTTTCGGTGTTGTAGAGTTTGACGATACCGGCAAGGCTATTTCCATTGAGGAAAAGCCTGTCCATCCCAAGTCCAATTATGCCGTTACCGGTCTGTATTTCTACCCCAAGGGTGTGGCAGAACGCGCTGAGCAGGTAAAGCCCTCCGCCCGTGGCGAGCTGGAAATCACCACCCTCAACGATATGTATCTGCAGGACGGCACACTTAGCGTTGAACTGCTGGGCCGTGGCTTTGCTTGGCTGGATACCGGTACATTCAAGAGCCTTTTGGAGGCTGCGGAGTTCGTGGAAATGAACCAGAGCCGCCAGAACGTGCAGATCTCCGCCCCCGAAGAAATCGCCTATGTAAAGGGCTGGATCAACAAGGACCAACTCCTGGAAGCTGCTGCAGCCTATGGCAAATCCCCCTACGGTGAGCATCTGCGCCGGGTTGCAGAAGATAAATTGCGTTTTATTGAAAAACATTAAGGAGAAAATAACTATGACGATTATTGTTACCGGTGGCGCCGGCTTTATCGGCTCCAATTTCGTATTCCATATGCTGGATAAGTATCCCGACTACCGCATCATTTGTCTGGATAAGCTGACCTATGCAGGCAACCTGTCCACTTTGGAGCCTGTTATGAATAACCCCAAGTTCCGCTTTGTGAAGCTGGACATCTGCGACCGTGAGGGTGTTTACAAGCTGTTCGAGGAAGAAAAGCCCGATGTGGTTGTAAACTTCGCCGCAGAGAGCCACGTTGACCGTTCCATTGAAAACCCCGAGGTATTCCTGCAGACCAACATTCTGGGCACCCAGGTGCTGATGGACGCTTGCCGTAAGTACGGTATTGCGCGCTACCATCAGGTTTCCACCGACGAGGTTTACGGCGACCTGCCTCTGGACCGCCCCGACCTGTTCTTTACCGAGGAGACCCCCATTCACACCTCCTCCCCCTATTCCTCTTCTAAAGCCGGCGCTGACCTGCTGGTTATGGCCTATCACCGCACCTACGGTCTTCCCGTGACCATCAGCCGCTGCAGCAACAACTACGGTCCTTATCACTTCCCCGAGAAGCTGATCCCCCTGATGATCGCCAATGCTCTGAACGACAAGCCTCTGCCCGTTTACGG